>CAZRAZ010000001.1:0-16227 GCA_964598275.1 uncultured Gammaproteobacteria bacterium
GTAGACCGGATTTTGGAGGGAAGGGTATGTATGGATCGAGAGTAAGTTGTGCCCGAGTGGCTTATGAATGGGTGACGGAGGCAGAAAACCCGTGGACAGAAGCAACGGTCCACTGGGTGACAAAAGAATATGATGAAGGAGAACTGATCAGAACTGCAAGGGTGGAGTTTGAAAGACGGGGAAGGAGAGTGACAATAGCAGAATTGGTAAATGATCCAAGAGAATTAATGCGAGCAACGGAAGAATTACAAAGAAGACTATTACCGATGGAGCATGAAAATGTGATAGAAGCGTTGGCGATGGTAGCAAGAAGTGAGAGAGGGCTAGGAAGAAGAGATGAGGTTCTGGTGGTAAAGGAAAATTGGGAAATTTTAGAAGAAGCGAAAAAATTGGCTAGAAGTTTGTACCTTAAGGGATGATAAAAAAAGATAAGGTGCTAATAATAGGCAACGGGGGCAGAGAGCATGCTTTGGGTTGGAAATTGAGACAATCGCCTCAAGTGGGAGGCTTGTTTTTTGCCCCAGGAAACGGAGGGACGGCCGATTTGGGAAGAAATTTGGAAATTGGAATAGAAGAGATGGAAAAATTGGTAAGTTTTGCTTATCAAGAAAAAATTGATCTAACAATAGTGGGGCCGGAAGCACCATTAGTGGAGGGAATTGTGGATAAATTTAACGAGGCAGGGCTGATGGCTTTTGGACCAAGTAAGATGGCGGCCAGATTGGAAGGAAGTAAGGCGTGGGCGAGTAATTTTATGAAGAAAAATAAGATTCCCTGTCCTGATTTTAGAGTGTTTGAAAGAGCGGGAGAAGCAAAGGAATTTTTAAAAAAGTGCCTATGGGGAGAAGTCGTAATTAAAGCTGATGGCTTGGCGGGAGGAAAGGGGGTGTTGATCCCCCATTCTAGAAAGGAAGCAGAAAGGGCAATTGAAACCATAATGGTGGAAAGAAAGTTTGGGGAGGCAGGAAATAAAATTGTGATACAGGAAAAGGTGGAAGGACAGGAAGTATCGATATTAGCCTTTAGTGACGGAAACACAATATTGTCAATGCCTGGCTGCCAAGATCATAAACGAGTCAGCGATGGAGATAAGGGATTGAACACGGGAGGAATGGGGGCATATGCACCGACCAAATGGGTAGATGAAGAGATGAAAAAGGAGATAATGATAAAAATTTTTGAACCGACAATTAACGGAATTAAGGAAGAAGGGAGTATTTATGTGGGAGTACTTTATGCAGGATTGATGTTGACCAAGAGAGGGCCGGTAGTGTTGGAATATAATGTACGATTTGGTGACCCGGAAACACAAGTTTTGATGATGATGTTTAAGTCTGATCTATACAAGACAATGAAAGCATGTGTGGCGGGGCGATTGAAAGAAGAAAGTTTAGATTTTTATGAAGGAGGAGTAGCTAGTGTGGTAATGGTGTCAGAAGGTTACCCAAAAGAATACGAAAATGGGAAATTGATAAAAGGATTAGATGGCAAGGAAGAGGGAGTAGAAATATTTCAGGCCGGGACAGTAAAGAAGGATGGGGCGACGTATACTAATGGAGGAAGGGTGATGGCCGTGACGGCCAGAGGAAAAGGAGTGGAAGAGGCAATAAAAAACAGCTATGGGGCAATTTCGAAAATGGGAATAAGCTTTGAAGGAATGGACTACCGAAAAGATATTGGTTTGCACCGCAAAGAGGAATTGGCAAGACCGGGAGGACGAATTGATGTGGGTTATGAGATAAAAGATGCCAGAGCAGAGGTGGCTAAAGAGAGTTTTAATAACTTGGAAATTAGAGAAAAGGTAAAAGCAGTAAAAATAGTTGATTCTTATACGATTGATGTTGATTTGAATGAAAAAGAAATGGAGAAGGTAGCGGAGGCATTACATAATCCAGTGATTATGGAGGCCAGTGTTAACAAATATCAGGCACCGAAGAGTTATGACTGGGTCGTCGAGGTAGGTTTTTTGCCGGGGGTGACGGATAATGTGGGGACAACGGCAGAAGAGATCATTGAAGACAGTTTGCAAATAGATTTGGGACAAGGGAAAAGAGTGTTTTCCAGTCAAACATATTTTATTGAAGGAAAGCTGTCAAGAGAAGACATCCAAAAAATTGCCGATAGTCTCTATAATCCCCTGATTCAGAGAGTAAAAATCGAAAGTCGGGAAGAGTTTTCTAAGCAAAAAGGAGTGAGGATAACCATACCCCGGGTAAGGTTGGAAGAGGGGGCAAAAGTGGATGAAGTTAACTTAGATTTGACAGATGAAGAGCTAACAAAACTGGGTAAGATGGGGATTGAAAATGAAGACAGGAGCAGGAGAGGGCCTCTGGCCTTGAGGCTGGAGTACATGAAAACGATTAGAGATTACTTTGCAAAAATGGGAAGAAAAGCAACCGATATTGAGTTGGAGTCGATTGCTCAAACTTGGTCAGAGCATTGTAAACATACTATTTTTGCCGACCCGATTGATGAGATTTCTGACGGAATTTTTAAACACTATATTCGCAAAACGACAAGAGAGATAATGGCCGAGAAAGGCCGGGAAGATTTTTGTGTGTCGGTGTTTGTGGATAATGCGGGAGCAATTGCCTTTGATGAAAAATGGCTGGTAACGGACAAGGTAGAAACCCATAATAGCCCGTCGGCTTTGGACCCTTTTGGCGGTTCGATTACGGGAATTGTGGGGGTAAACCGAGATGCGATGGGCTTTGGTTTGGGGGCAAAACCGATTATTAACCGATATGGTTTTTGTTTTGCCGACCCTGAGGATAAAACAAATTTGTATAAGGGTGAAAATTTTGGCCAAAAAATGCTGACTGCTAAACAAATTATGGAAGGAGTGATTAAGGGAGTAAATGTGGGAGGAAACTGTTCGGGAATTCCAACAACACAGGGCTTTGTTCTGTTTGATAAAAGCTATCGTGGAAAACCGTTGGTGTTTGTGGGGACAGTGGGATTAATTCCAAGAAAGAGAGGTCGAATAAAATTATATGAAAAACGAGCCAGAAACAGGGATTATATTGTGGTAATGGGGGGAAGAGTGGGGCAAGACGGCATTCACGGAGCAACCTTTTCTTCAGAAGTGATGGATAAGGGAAGTCCGGCCAGCGCGGTACAAATAGGAGATCCGATTACGCAAAAAAAAATGAGTGATGCTTTGGTAAAAGAAGCCAGAGATATGGGGCTTTATAATAGCCTGACCGACAACGGAGCCGGGGGTTTGTCCTGCTCGGTGGCAGAAATGGCAAAAGAATGCGGGGGCTGTGAGGTGGATTTGGAAAAAGTGCCGTTGAAGTATCCGGGCTTGGCACCCTGGCAAACATGGATATCGGAGTCTCAAGAAAGAATGACCTTAGCGGTGCCACCGGAAAAATGGAAGAGGTTGGCAGATTTGTTTAGGAGAAGAGGGGTGGAAGTAACAAAAATAGGCAGATTTAATGAATCGGGAAAATGTGTAGTGAGGTATAAGAAAAAAAAGATAATGGAAGTGGAGATGGAGTTTTTGCACGACGGAATGCCACATAATAAACTGCAGACAAAAATAGTGAAAAGAAAATATGCTGAACCAAAAAGAAAGAAGGGGAAAAATGAAAATGAAAATTTGTTAAAGATGCTTAATCGATTAAATTTGGCTAGCTTCGCTTTTATTTCTCAACAGTATGATCATGAAGTGCAAGCCGGTTCGGTGATAAAACCGTTGACAGGACAGGGAAGGGTAAATAGTGAGGCGACAGTAATAAGGCCAGTACCGGAAAGCCATAAGGGAGTAGTGTTGTCACAGGGAATAAATCCCGTTTATGGCCGAATTGATTGTTATTGGATGGCGGGAGCGGCAATTGATAGCGCTATTAGAAAGGCGGTGGCGGCGGGGGCAACGATGGATAAATTAGCACTTTTAGATAATTTTTGTTGGTGTAGTTCGGATGAGCCGGAAAGATTGGGACAGCTAAAAGAGGCGGCAAGGGGTTGTTATGATTTTGCTAGACAATTCGGAACGCCCTTTGTGTCGGGGAAAGACAGTATGTTTAATGATTTTAAGGGCTACAACGATAAGGGAGAAAAGGTAAAAATTTCGATAGATCCGACCTTATTAATATCATCAATTGCCGTGATTGATGAGGTGGACAAAGCAGTGTCGATGGATATTAAGATGGAAGGCGATGTGATTTATGTCTTAGGAGAGACGTTTGAAGAACTGGGGGGATCAGAGTATTTTTGCATGCTAAGCGGAGACGGGGAAGACATCGGCAGTAAGGTACCCAAAGTGGATGCCGTGAAGAATAGAAAACTTTATGAAGCGTTATCCGGAGCAATTGAAAAGGGACTAGTGGCCTCAAGTATGGCCATAGAAAGAGGCGGACTGGGAGTTGGATTGGCAAAAATGGCGATGGCGGGGAAACTGGGAGTAGAGCTTAGTTTGGATAAATTGGGAGAGAAAGTTGAGGGTGAAGCTTTGTTGTATTCTGAAAGTACGGGCAGAATAGTGGTAAGTGTCAATCCGAAAAAAGCAAAAAAATTTGAAGAAACGATGAAAGGATGTTTTTGGGTTAAGGCAGGAGGGGTGGTCGAAGAAAAAAGATTAGTAATCAGAAACGGAAAAAATGAGACGGTGATCAATTTGGAGGTGGAAAGCATGCTTAAAAGTTATAGAGAAAGGTTGGCAAAATACTGATGATAAAAATAGCGGTATTAACCGGTTATGGGATTAATTGCGAAGAAGAAACGGCTTACGCTTTTGGGTTGGCTGGGGGAAAAGCGAAAATAGTGCATATTAACGACTTGGTGGAAAAAATTAAAAGTCTGGAAGATTTCCGGATTTTGGTATTCCCAGGAGGATTTTCTTATGGGGATGATACCGGATCAGGAAATGCTTATGCCAACAAGGTAAAGAATCATTTGTGGGATCAGGTAATAAGTTTTGTAAAAAAAGACAAATTGGTAATAGGGATATGTAATGGATTTCAAATAATGGTTAATTTGGGTTTGTTACCGGCTTTGGGGGGTAATTTTGGTAGAAGAGAGGTGGCATTGACTCATAATAAAAAAGTCCGGTATTTAGATCGGTGGGTAGACTTGAAAAACGGAAACGGAAGTCATTGGCTTGACGGAATTGAAGAGATTAGTTTGCCGATTGCTCACGGGGAAGGAAGGTTTTATGCTGAAGAGAAGGTACTTAATGAAATAAAAAAGAAAAAGTTAATAGCTTTAAGGTACGTAAGAGGAGAAATGTGTCAGTACCAAGATTTGGAAGCAAACCCCAACGGGTCGGTGGAGGATATTGCGGCTATAAGTAATGAAAGCGGACGGATTTTGGGGATGATGCCACACCCGGAAAGGGCGATATTTTTTCACCACTTGCCCAATTGGAGCTGGCTTAAAGAAAAATATGAGAGGGAGGGAAAAAAGATACCAGAATTTGGCCCGGGACTAAAAATTTTTAAAAATGGAATTAATTATTTTAAATAAAAAATGAAATACGCTGATATTGAAGGTCTGGGGAAAAAAGATCAGTTTAAAAAAGGTTTAGTTGACTTTTTGAGGCCGACGGCAAAAAATTTATCTAAACATGGAATTGGGATTGTACCTGAATCTTTGGGTGAACCGGCGGCTTTGCTTGATTTTATTGATTATGATTTTTATCTGGCTTTTAAAACTGATGGAGTGGGAACAAAAAGTTTGATTGCTGACAAAATGGCAGAGGCAGTCAGAAAGGGTAAAAAGTTTAAAGGGAAAATTTGGCAACTTTATGCCGGTTTGGGAATTGATCTGGTTGCCTCTAATGTCAACGATTTAATTTGTCTGGGGGCCAAACCAATTGCTTTGTCTGACGAAATTTCGGCGGGAGATTATCGTGTTTTTACCGACCCTGATCGAATGAAAGGTTTGTTTGGAAGTCTAAAAAAAGGATGTCTGGAATCCGAGATTACCATACCTTGCGGAGAATCTCCAACATTGACAGATATTGTTAATAAAAAAGCGATTAGTATTACCGGCTCGAGTATTGGTTTGATAAGACCAAAAAGTAAAGCGGTTTTTGGTCAAAAACTTAAAGCAGGAGACGTGATTTATGGTTTGGCTTCGAGTGGGATTCATACTAATGGTTTAAGTTTGGCCAGAAAAATTGTAGAAAAAATGCCAGAGGGATACTTTACTCCTTTTGGTAAAAAGACTGTGGGGGAGGAATTGCTGACACCGACCAGGATTTATACCAAAATTGTGATGGAGATGATGGAAAAGCAAGTGGAGATTCATTATATGAGCAATATTTCTGGTAGCGCTTTTAGAAAAATCATGAGAGCTAAAAAAGATTTTACTTATGTGATTGAAAAGCTGCCACGAAGACCAAGAATCTTGAAATATTTGACAAAACTTCATAATATTCCTGACTATGAAGCCTACGAAACATGGAATATGGGCTTGGGATTTGTTTTTTTTGCGCCCGAAAACCAAGAGAAGAAACTTTTTGATATTAGCAAAAAGCACAAAGTAAAAGTCTATAAGTTGGGGTGGGTGGAAAGAGGGCCCAGGAAAGTGGTTATCCGACCCTTGGGCCTGACTTATTAGCAGGGAGAGTGAAAGGGAAAAAGAAATTTATGTATTATGTGTAATGAGGTATGGATAAAGGATAAAATTTATAAAATAGGATTTTTTATATTAAGTAGTGGGATTATGAGGGGGTGGGTGGATTTGGCAAGTGCTTTGAATTTTTCTTTGTGGCAGTTGAACAGATAAGAGTGAAAAATATTTTTGGTTATAATAAGATATGAATGATTTTATAAAAACACTGATGAGTAGACGGAGTGTGAGGAGTTTTGAGAATAGAGAAATTGATAAAGAGACCTTGGAAACGATTGTGAAGGCAGGGATGGCGGCACCAACGGCAGTAAACAGTCAGCCGTGGCGAGTGGTGGTGACAACAGACAAAGATTTGCAAAAAAGATTGGCTGAAGGCTTGCAGTATGCCAAAATGGCAGAAGAGGCGGGGGCGGTGTTGACAGTTTTGGGAGAAATAAGCAATGGCATTACAAAAAATTATTGGGTACAAGACTGTTGCGTCATGACGGAAAATATGTTATTGGCTATACATTGCCTGGGTTTGGGAGCAGTGTGGACAGGAGTGTATCCGGATGAAGAAAAAGAAGAAACGGTGAGAAAAATACTGGAAATTCCAAGCGAAATTAGAGTGCTGGCGGTGATACCATTGGGAGTGCCGAGAGATAAAGGCAAGGTGAAAAATAAGTGGGATGCAAAAAAAGTGCATTGGCAAAGGTGGTAGGGGGGAAAGAGGAGAGAAAAAGTAAGATTACTTTTTGAGAGAAGGGGTGACAGAAACGGCACTGTTTAGGATGCGGTGGAGTTTGTCTTTAACAACGAGGGGCTTTTTCTTGGTAACAAAGGCAATTTCGCTAATAAGGTGACAAAAGATGTTTTCCATAAATTCGATTTCTGATTTGGTAAGGGCGTGTTGATTGGCCCAAAGGTGATGAAGCAAAGGGATAAGAAGTTCGGGATTGTTTTTGTAAACCAGGTCTTTGGCGGTGTTAAAACTGTAGACAAAGTCGGATGTAGGTTTAGATAGAGCTTTGAAAAAAAGTTTGACCTGGTCGGCAGTCAGGGGCGGGCGAAGATTGGCTCTGGAAAAATTGGCCAAAGGAATGGAAGAATATACTTCCTGATTGTTGCCAGAAGGGGTGACTGGGCCATAAAAAACGAAGGTTTCGTCTTTACCTTTTTTGTCCGGCTGGTCTTTGATGGCAGTAATTTTGTAGATGTCGTAGGCATCGACTAAGAAACTACCAAGTTTCGGTTTTATCTGTGTCATAAATTTTACCCTTTGCGAAAAATACAAGTCCTTGCGGTGTATTTGGATGTATTATTATAGCATGGGGGTTGACTTTATTGGAGGTTGTCAAGACATTCTTCTTTTTGAGGAGAGGGTAATTGGTCGCAGACTCCACTAAGACTGTCTTTGAGATCCTGCATTTGCTGGTTTAGATCGACAAACTTGATACCCTCGGGAGTTTGAAAAAGGGAATCATCGACCGACCAGTCGGAACAACGATATTCGTAGTCGTTTAACCAATCCTGGTATTGCTGATGTTCGGGAGGGGTTTGATCCTCAACGGTGTCGGGGAGAATGGCGAATTTAAAACCTTGGGGCTGACCATCGGTCCAAGAGTAGGCGGTTTGACCGTCACTGATAAAATGCGTATTAAGATTTTCGGCCTGGGGAGCATTGACAAGCATGTCGGTGCGACTTTTTTGACCGGAAACATAAACAGTGCCGGACATTTGATTTTGCTCATTTTCGACAGTCCAGGTGCATTTAAGATTTTTACTCAAACCTAAAAGATCTTTGATAGAACCGGAAAAGGAGCTGGGGGCGGAGGTTGACGGGACGTCGCTGACAGGTTGAGACTGTTGACGACCGCAGGCGGAAAGAAGAAATAAAGAGAAAAGGGCAAGAGAAAGGGAGAGGGTTTTTTGGTTCATAGCTTATGATAGCAAAAACGAGCTAGTTTTTGCCAATTGACTTTTTATATAATGACCTGTACCATAGGTGCAGGTGTTAAAATTTAAAAACAAAATGACAGATAATAAAAAATCCGCTTTGCTTAATTTTAAAAAAGCTAAAAGTCATGTAGAAAAAATTATAAAAATGGCGGAAGCAGACGAGTATTGCGTTGATATTATGCAACAAAATCTGGCGGTGATCGGGCTTCTGAAGTCGGCGCATAAAATGTTGATGGAGGGGCATTTGAAAAGTTGTTTTGCTATGGCGATGAATGCCGGGAATGAAAAAAAGAAAAAAGAAATGACAGAGGAAATTTTGGCGGTTACAAGTTTGTTTAACCGATGAAATGAAACCGATGAAAGAGCATAAATACAGAGTGTCGGGGATGCATTGCGCCAGTTGCGAGCTTTTGATTGAAAAAAAGGTGCTGGAGGAAAAAGGAGTAAGAACAGCAGAAGCGGATAGCGCCAAGGGTGAATTAAAAATAAGATATAGCGGAGAAAAACCAAAACTGGCCAGATTGAACAATTTGTTTGCCAAGGAGAATTATGTTTTTGGGAAAAAGGGAAAGGAAGATAAAGAAAAACAAAAAGGAAATATGCTGAAAGCAGGAGGAATAGGCCTGATTTTGATGGCCGGTTTTTTGGTTTTAAATAAATTGGGGCTGGCGGGTAAAGTGGGAGTGGCGACGAGCTCAAGTTTGTGGGCTTTTTGGATATTTGGATTGCTGGCCGGATTGTCCAGTTGCGCGGCTTTGGTGGGAGGAATTGTGCTATCGATGAGCAAGCAATGGAAAGGAAAGATAAAGCCGCAGATATATTTTAACCTGGGAAGGTTAATTTCATATACGATTGTTGGCTTGATTTTGGGGACGGTGGGCAGTGTTTTTAGATTGTCCTCGACTTTTTCGCTGATATTGATTTTGGGGGTATCGATACTGATGATAGTGATGGGTTTGCAGATGCTGGGGGTGAGAACTTTGGCAAAATTTCAAATTGCAGTGCCAAAATCGGTATCTAAAAAAATAATAGCGGAGGGCAATCAAAAAGAGACGCATATCCCCTTTTTGATAGGAGCTTTAACGGTGTTTTTACCTTGCGGATTTACGATAACAACTCAAGGCATGGCGGTAATTTCCGGAAATCCGTGGCGAGGGGGAGGAATAATGTTGGCCTTTGCCCTGGGAACATTACCATCACTTTTGGTAATCGGATTTTCCAGTATGAGGTTTTTGGAAAAACCACATTTATCTGACTTGTTTTTGAAAGCGGCGGGAATACTGGTGGTGTTTTTTGCGCTTTACAACATAAACACGCAGTTGAATGTGTTGGGAGCAAACAGTTTTAATGATATAAAGTTAAAGGAAGAAACAGAGATAACAGATAATTTGGCAGTAATGGAAAACGGAAAACAAATACTGCAAATGAAAGTATTGGCCTCGGGTTATCAACCAAATTATTTTAAAATCAGAGCCGGAGTGCCAGTGGTTTGGAAAATTAAGGATGAGGGAAGCAGTGGCTGTACCAATGCAGTAATCTCAAGAGAGTTATTTGCCGGAGAAATCAGACTGACAAGAGGAGAAACGAGCGTGAAAGAGTTTACGGCAGAAAAACCAGGGAAATATAAGTTTAGCTGCTGGATGGGAATGGTGGCGGGAGTGATTGAGGTAATAAAATGATGAAAACGGAAAGTTTAAAAATCGGAAAGATGCATTGCGCCAGTTGCGCGGGCAATATTGAAAGTGTGTTGAATGAAACGGCGGGGGTAAAAAGCGCGAGGGTGAACTATGCTTCGGAAAAAGCAAGGGTAGAGTTTGATGAAACAAAGATAAGTTTGGCAGAAATTAAAAATATAATTTCTAAAACCGGCTATGAAGTGGTAGAAGGTGAGGGGAAATCGGCCAGAGACCGACAAGGAGGAGACTTGGCGAAGTTAAGAAGAAAGGTGGTCGTTTCTTTTGTTTTGGTAATTCCCCTATTTTATATGGCAATGGGACCAATGGTGGGATTGCCGAGATTAAAACTTGAGATGGCTTGGTTGATTTTGGGACAAGCGATATTGAGTAGTGTGATTGTATTGCTTTGGATTGATATCTGGAAGTCGGGATTTAAGGGGCTTTTAAATTTAAAACCGAACATGGATTCGTTGGTGTTAGTGGGAACGGCGGCGGCTTATTTTTATAGTTTGATAATTTCAATTTGGTGGAGTTTTGGCAGAGGAGGAGAAATGCTCCCGCTGTATTTTGAAAGCACGGCTTTTATTATGGTGTTTGTAAATTTAGGGAAATATTTGGAGACGGTGAGTAAGGGAAAAACCAGTGAAGCAATCGAAAAACTACTAAAAATGGGGGCAAAAGAAGCGATAGTTTTGGTGAGGGGTCGAGAAAAAACTGTAGCAATTGAAGAAATAAAGGTGGGAGATAAGGTTGTGATAAAACCGGGCAGCAAGATTCCGATTGACGGAGTGGTGGTGGAAGGAGGATCGGGTGTGGACGAAAGCATGATTAGCGGAGAAAGTATGCCGGTTTTTAAAAAAAAGGGAGATAGAGTAATCGGGGCAACGATGAATATGAGGGGACGACTTTTGGTAAAAGCGGAAAAGGTGGGAGAGGAAACAATGCTATCTCAAATTATTAAAATTGTGGAAGAGGCGGTGTCGTCTAAGGCACCAATACAACTTTTGGTTGATAAGGTGTCTTATTATTTTGTACCGACAATGATGCTTATAGCATTATTGGCTTTGGGAGTTTGGCTGGTAATTGGGATGAGTTTTAGTTTTGCCTTGGGGATAGCGGTGGCGGTATTAATTGTGGCCTGTCCCTGCGCTTTGGGATTGGCAACGCCAACAGCGGTGATGATGGGAATTGGATTGGGAGCCAAAAGAGGAATTTTGATTAAAAACCATAAGGCTTTAGAAATGGCCAAAAAGATTAAAATGGTGGTGTTTGATAAAACCGGAACCTTGACTAAGGGTAAGATAAAAATAAGTGAGATGAGAGCTTGGGAAGGATATAAAGAAAAGGAAGTGCTGGTTTTGGCTGTGAGCTTAGAGAAAAATTCGGAACATCCACTGGCGGAAGCGGTGGTAAAAAAGGCAAAGGAAGAGAGAGTAGAGGCAAAAAAGGTGAGTGATTTTGAGGCGGTGGAGGGCATGGGAGTGGCGGGAAAAATCGAAGGAAAAAAATATCATCTGGGAAACAGACGATTGCTAAAACAAGCAGGGATTAATCCGGAAAAAATAGAGGATCAGATTGAAACTTGGGAAAGAACGGGAAAAACGGTAATGATTTTGGGAACAGAGGGAAAGGTTTTGGGAATGCTGGCGGCCGAAGATGAGATAAAGACAGAAGCCCGAGAAACAATTATTAGCTTACAAAAAATGGGAAAAGAAGTAATAATGTTGACCGGAGATAATAAAAGAGTGGCAAGGGCAGTGGCCAAAAAATTGGGAATAGAAAATTTGGTGGCAGAAGTACTGCCAAAAGACAAATCAAAAGAAATCAAGAAGTTGCAAGAGGGAGGCAAGAGAGTGGCCATGGTGGGAGACGGGATAAATGACGCACCGGCCTTGGCCCAGTCGGATTTGGGCATAGTGATGGGTTCGGGAACAGAGGTAGCAATTGAAACAGGAGAGATAGTGCTGTTGAAAAATGACACCAGAGGGGTGGTGGAGGCGATAAAATTGTCAGATTATACCCTAAAAAAGATAAAACAGAATTTGTTTTGGGCATTTTTTTATAATATTTTGGGCATACCAATTGCGGCGGGAGTGTTATACCCCTTAACCGGTTGGCTTTTAAGTCCGGCGATGGCGGCGGGAGCGATGGCATTTTCGTCGGTGTCGGTGGTAGGCAACGCCCTATCGATGAAATGGTATAAAGAAAATTAAGAGGAAAAAAAATGAAAAAAAGAGAGGTGAATGCGGGAGGCAAGTTAAGAGAAGTATTGGCAATGGATGATATTGTCAGCTGGTGTGAAGATAATAGAACCAAAAGCTATAACTTTTTTGGCAAAAGTTTTCCCAAAATGGTAATGGCTAAAAATTTAGAGGAAGATTATCTGGACAAAGAGGCTCATAAAGAAAAAAACAGCTACGGACTGTTGATAGGAATAGGGGTGGGGTGGATGTTTTTGGGAACCGGAATGTTTTCAGGAGGAATAGTAACGGGAACGATTGTCTGGCCATTGATAATAGGCTGGCCACTGGGAATACTGATGCTGGCGATGGGAGTGATAATGATGACTTCGGGGGAAAAGAGAACAGAAAAAGGAAGAAAAGAGGCGGCGGGATGGATAGCTTTTAAAAAACATATGGAGGAATACGGTCAAACAAAAAAATATCCGATAGACTCGATTGTGCTGTGGGAAAAATATTTGGTCTACGGAACGGCTTTGGGGGTGTCGGAAAAAGTATTGTCTCAACTGCCAATCAAGTTTCCGGACGGCGATATGGCAGTAATGGGGGCGTACTGGGTAGGAGTAAACAGCGGAGGGAATTTCGGAGATTTTAGTAAAAGTATCTCTTCGGTATCATCGGCGATAAGCAGCATAAGCAGCGCCAGCAGTGGAGGTTTTGGAGCGTCGGGGCGGGAAGCAGCGGCGGGGCCTCGGGAGGAGGCGGAGGCGGGGGTGGAGGCGGTGGAGGCGGAGCAGGGTGATAGAAAAAATCAGAAAAGACCTGGAAGCCAGGGTAGATGAGGGATACAGAAAGGGGCTTTTAGGATTTTTTAGATTAAAGTTTAAATTAAAAAAGTGAAATGTTACCCGATAAAACTTGTTACACCAGTTACGATGAAATTTATGGTTTTTATGAGGTAACGGCGAAGCAGAACTCTTGTTGTTTGTTTGATTTATTTTCCCAGTAGTCTATTATTTGATTGTGTACATAGACTTCAAAAATCAACTTTCTAGGAGTCGAGGTAATTCTCTTAAACCCCTTTGGCCTTTTTGGAGCACCATTCTGGTTTCAATAATTTTTGGCCCTATTGCGAGCCTGTTTGTCGTCTGGCAGAATCTTGTCAGAATTGGTAAAAAAAACTTAGCTAAAAAATTTTTTATAGCGGGTAGTTTGTTGCTATTTGCTTCTTCTCTGCTTTTCTCTCTCGTAATTTTCCTGGTAAGTAGCTCTTTATTCCAAACCCTTTTTGGTTCTTATGAAATTTATGAGTTACCCAAGCTTATGATCGCGTCTCTTTTACCAATTTGGGTTGTTTTTTCCGCTCCCACTTTGTTATTGCCTTTATTTTCAATAATTATTTCTCTGGTTTTTCCTTACTGGTTTTATGTAAATAAAGAAACCAAAACAGATTTAAAAACTAAATTTGACGGATTAATTCTTTTTTGGGGAGGACTAGGATTTGCCATAAGTTTTCTTTTTGTCTTTTCTCCGGAGATAATTGATGGTTTAGCAGGAAAAATAAAACCATCTTCGTTAAATCTGGAATCTAAAACAACAAATATTTCCAAAACCTCTGAACAGATTAAGGAGTGCGAAAGCTTGACCTATAATCCCCAAAAGGAATTTGAGTTTGTAGATCAGGTCATTATAACGGAGCAATTATTGATTGATAAAATTTACCTTTCGTTTACAGACATTGATTATTTTAAAGAGAAATTTAATATCAGTGAAAACATTCTCCAACTTGACTATTCGGAACCCCTTAATAAAGTTATTTATCTAACAGGAGAGGATTTTTCAAAAAATAAAAACCACCTAAGAGAGATTATTGCTTTTGATCTGAAAAACAAAACACAAAAAACCCTTTTTTCTTATCAAACCCAGTTATTAGAAGATCCAAACCAAAACAAAATGGTCCCAGACGCAAATAAGTTAAGAAATTTTTCTCTCAGCCCGGATAAAAAAAAGATACTAATTCTTACTGACGAGAGTATCTCTCTTTACAACTTAATAACCAACAAATCAGAGTTTTCTCTTTTGGCCAGTCAGTTTGATCAGACAATCAAGGAAAAAAACTTTGATGTCACGATAGATAACAAATTTTATTTTTGGAATGCCATATTTTCCCCAAATATGCGCTACGTTGTTTTGGAACAAGTCTATTGGGAAGTAGCATCTTATTTTTTGCTTGATTTATCAAATAAAAAAATTAGTTATTTAAACAAGTCTGGTTATAACAGTGGTTCACATGTCTACACTTGGCTAAACAATGATGAAATAATTTTTACCGATACAGAAAAAAACAAGGTCGATCACCAAGCCGTTTGTGTAGAAACAATTAAAGGAGAAAACACCAGGTGTCTCCAATTATTGGCAAACAATGTATTTAGGCTAAGAGCGTTAAGCAATGGTAAGGTTTTGGGGGATTTGGAACGAGAAGACAATATGCAAAAACACCGAGGTTGCAATAATCTGAAAAATATTTTTGAGTTTAATTCGAGGTTTATTTCTCTTTATGAACTATCCTTTACCGATAACAAAAAGTCGGAACTACTACACGTTGACTCAACCAAGGTTTTTGGGTTCAAAAATAAAACAAATATTTTAGGATTTATCCCTTATGTTTTTGAAGGTAAAAATGTAATTTTAGTAAAATTATCTGATAACACGGGTCAAGAAATTTTTGCCTTTCTTGATGAATCAAAACCGGAAAAACTGACAAAAATTAACCTAAACGGGGGGATAGAAAATTGGATTACGGCTTCAATTCCCGGACTTGAGTTTAAATACCCTCAAGATTATGAGGGAGAAAAGAAAGGAAATGATTTGTTTATTGCATATAATCATCAACTTTCTGCTTCCATAATGTTAGTTAAAGATCCCGAAAAATATGAGGACTGGATAAAAACGATAAGGGAAGATATTTCCCGAAATGACGTTAGCGTAAAAAAGCAACAATTTGAACGATATCAGGCATATTTTGAGTCAAGAATGAGCGCAGAGGGAATTTTTGAAAGAAATTGCTTTGTCATGGCTGGTGACGATCTGATAATTTTAACAGTAAGTGCTGATACTCGTCTTTTTGGGAACGAAGAACCTGAAATATACGGAAAAGTTGAACAACTGGCTGATCAAATTTTTTCAACCTTCATGTTTCTAAACCTAAACCAAACTACTGACTCTCCTTCATTATGGTGGACTTATACTGCCACAGCGGCAGGAATATCAGAAGGGCTTGAATTTCGGTTACCGGCAGATTTCAAAAAAGAGTCGGAGAAGGGAGACGTCCTTAATTTCATTTCAGACAAGTATTTTCTCGAGATATTTTGGGATTCTGATCTTAGTTATTTTTATCAACAATTAAATGGCAAAGTTTGCACTGCCTATCCCTTCTGTCTGGACATAGAAAGAGGCTACGTTGAATTAACTGTCGATGGCAAGAAAGCTTTTTCTGCCCAAATCCTTAGTGATCAAGACAATCTTGTTGCCTATACTTTTATTATCCGTAACAATCAAAAAGCGGTTTTTGTCCGCTTGCGTAGTTTGGGTTCGTTAACAGAGAAAGAAAATCAGGAACTAATAGAATTGAGAGATAAGATTGTAAACACCATGAAGATTGTTTACGGCTAGAAAAGAAAATTATGTTTTATAATACATGGGTTTGGTTTTGAGCTTGTCGAGAGGTGGAATAGGATGAAAATAATTGAAGAAGTCAGAAAAGAATTAAAAACAAAAGTGGATGAGAGTTACCGAAAGGGATTGTTGAGATTTTTTAGAGAGGAAATAAAACCGTACGGGGTAAGGTCGGCGGA
>CAZRAZ010000001.1:16327-45903 GCA_964598275.1 uncultured Gammaproteobacteria bacterium
AGTTGTGGAAATCGGGCTGGTTTGAGGAAGGGGCAATTGCCATAAATTGGTCGTTTCGGATGAAAAACAGATATGAAGAAAGCGACATGAGGGTGTTTGAGAAGTGGTTGAAAAGGTATGTAAAAAACTGGGCGCATGACGATGTGTTTTGTACCAGCAGTGTGGGTGAAATGCTGATGCAATTCCCGGAATTTATAAAAAAATTAGACAAATGGGCGGAGTCGAGAAACAGGTGGTTAAGGAGGGCCTCGGCGGTAAGTTTGATTTATCCGATTAAAAGAGAAAAATATTTGGATAAGGCGATAGAAATAGCTGACAAACTGTTAAGAGATAAAGATGATATGGTGCAAAAAGGTTACGGTTGGATGTTAAAAGAAATGGCCAATTTATACCCAATGGAGGTATACGAATTTGTGATGAAAAGAAAGGATGAAATGCCAAGAACGGCCTTGCGCTACGCGATTGAAAAAATGCCAAAAGAGTGGAAGGTTAGGGCGATGGAGAGGTAAAGAATTATCGATAGAGTTGATCGTGAGAACCAATGTCATAGAAAACCAAAGAATTATTGTTAATTTGATAGATGACGCGAATATTACCGGTAACGGAAAAAGAACGGAAACCGGAAAGTCCTCCAATTAGGGCGTGGTCGCGTAAAAGCGGATAATCAGGATTGTTAAGAAAAAGTTTTAGTCTTTTTTTGAATTGTTCTGTTAATTTGCCACTTTGAGTAATTCTTTTATGATAATTTGTTTGAAAGCGAGTGGAATATTCAATTTTCATCAAGTTTCTTTAGAAATTCATCAACAGATTTGGCTCCTAAAAAATTTTTGCCTTGACGGTAATTTTTTTTCATTTTTTGATATCTTTTTTTGGCCGAGGGAGAAAGGGTGACAAACTCGTCGGCGGAAGCAAAGCGAAAGGATAATTTGTTTTGATTGATTTGAGTCAAGATAACCCTAATTAGCTCTTGTAGAGAAGAAAAACCGGAATCAGCGGCAATTTTTTCACTGGTTTTTTTGAGATAAAGAGGCATGGGAATTTGAAGAGTAGTTTTGGCTATTTGATTCATAATATGATTATACCATTTTAGTATTAAATAACAACCGAAATGATAAGATCTTTAACGGGACTTGAAGAAATAAGAGATTTTTCAAAGTCACAATCGGGGGTTTGCATAAACTAAAAACCGACTGTTTTGTTTTCCTGATTGATTCTTTCTGCCAAAAATATTTTCATCAAAGACTGGTAAGGAACATCCCTTTTATTAGCAATGGTTTTTAAGGCAGATAAAAGCGATTCGGGTAAACGAATGGTAACCGGTCTGGTTGAGGGCTTGAGAGCAGAGAGATCAATTTCGAGGGGTTTGCTGGCGTCAAAATAATCGGTAATGTCGTGATTAGCCCAAAAATTTCTCTCTTGGTCTTCATTTTTGAAGTTTGGTATTGGTTTTATGGTTTTATTTTTTTTCTTCATAGTTTTTTCTCTCTTTTCTGCTCATGTCTCGAACAGAAATAATTCTGATTTTTTTGTTTCTTAGAGTAAATATGGCGGTTAATTTTCTGCCTTGGTTTGTATGTCCGAGAGCAGCAATTCTTTCTTCCTTTTTTGAATGATTAACGTCGGAAAAAATTTTTAAAGGTTTATTGAAAAAAAATTCTTCGGCTTCTTTGAAGCTGACATGGTGTTTTTTCCAATTTTTGTCAATGTTATTTTTGTCCCAATCAAAAAGTGTAGGTTTGGGAATTTTTGACATTGTACATGATTGTACAATACATAAATTTTTTGTCAAGTATATAAAGAGAGACCGTTGAGGTAAAATAGGTCATGCAAAAAATAAAAGGGGCGAGGTGGAATTTGGATGATATAGTAGCCATGGCAGATTTTGAGAAAGTGAGAAAAGAGATAAAGACGGGGACGAAAAAAGCCAAGGGATGGATAAAAAAACTAGATCCAAAAATGAGCCGGAAAGAGTTTGGGTTGATGGTTGAGTGGTGGCAGGAACTGGAGGAGAAAGTAAGCCGGCTGGTTTATCTACCACACTTGATGGAAGAGGCAAATCAAAAAAACAGGCAGGCAAAAAAACTAAAAATTAGAGCCAGCGATACGATGCTGTGGTACGGAAGAAAGTTAAGACCGATGGCTTTTTGGCTAAAGGGTTTAGCGGTGGCGGGGACAAAAAAACTGGATGATAAAAACGCCAAGCGTTTGTTTGGAGCGACAGCCGATTTGAAATATGTGTTTGAACAGGGACGGAAGATGGCTAAATATAATTTGAACATACGGGAAGAAGATATTGTTGATAATAAGGATGTTTACGGAATAGAAACGGTGATAAATTTGAGAAAAATGGTGGAAACAGAGATGGAGTACAAGTTTAAAATTGGAAAGGAAAAGGCAAAAAAAATAAGAACGCAGGGAGAATTATTAAAATATGTTCATTCGGAAAAAAAACAAGAAAGAAAAGAGGCTTACGGGGCTTTGTTTTGCCAATATAAAAAACACATAGATAAACTGCACGCAGTGCTGGTGGCGGCGGTAAAAAACTGGGATTATGAGACTAAATTGCGGGGTTTTAAGTCCCCCATTGCCAGAAGAAATGTGGCAAATCAAGTGCCGGACGAAGCGATAGAAGCCCTGCTTAAGGTTTGCACCAAGAAAGGAGAAATATTTGGTAAATTTTGGGATTATAAGGCGAAAAATTTGGGAGTAAAAAAATTAAACCGATTTGATTTGTATGCGCCCCGCCAAAGACGGGCAAGCGAGCAGGGAAAGCTTGGTAAACAGGAGTTATATGATTTTGAAGAAGCAAAAAAAATGGTGCTGGAAACAATGTACCAATTTTCGGAAAGATTTGGCAGAGCGGGAGAAAAAATAATTGAGGACGGACACGTTGATTCTCACCCACGAGCCAACAAGAGGAGCGGAGCATTTTGCGCGACGGTAGAGCCAAAAATTACTCCTTATGTGTTGTTAAATCATGACAACAGCTTGAGAAGCGTATATACCTTGGCTCACGAATTGGGACACGGAATTCATAGTCTGTATGCCAATGGCCACGAAGTGCTGGCACAGCAGGCAGGATTGCCGTTGGCGGAAACGGCATCGACTCTGGCTGAAACGATTCTGTTTGAAAAACTATTGGAAAAAGAAAACGATAGTGAGATAAAAAAATCGATGTTGTGGGAAAAAATCAGTGATTCTTATTCAACGGTATTGAGACAAAATTATTTTGTAAAGTTTGAATTGGAATTACACGAAAAAATGAAGAAAGGCTTGGGGATAAAAGAAACGGGAGAATTGTGGCTAAAAGGACTAAAGGAACAGTTTGGAGAAAAGATAGAAGTGGATCCGGTATTTGCTTATGAGTGGAGCTATATTCCCCATATAGTTTCTACTCCTTTTTATTGTTACAGCTATAGTTTTGGAGAATTGCTAAGCTTGTCGCTGTATGACCGCTATAAAAAAGAAGGAAAAACTTTTGTGCCTAAGATAGAAAGGATTTTGGAAGCGGGAGGAAGCGAGGATCCGGAAAAAGTATTAAAAAGAGTGGGTATAGAAATGAAAGATGAGAGTTTTTGGGAGGGGGGTTTTGGAGTTATTGAGAGGTGGATAGAAAGATTGAGCCAATGATATTGTCGAAAGATCAAGAAAAGGCGTTGGAGGGAATGATGGCATGGTGGAAAAAACCAACAAAGCAATATATAACCCTGGGAGGATATGCGGGGACAGGAAAAACGACACTGATGGCAGTGTTGAGAAAAAAATTGGAAAAAAAGAAAAGAGTGGCTTTTGTCAGCTATACCGGCAAGTCGGCCAGAGTGTTGCGAAGTAAATTAACAGCGGAAAAGGCAATAGAGGAAAACGACAGCGTAGGAACAATACATTCCTTAATTTATTCGCCGATTACCAACGATAAAAAGGAGATTGTGGGATGGGAAAGAAAGGAAAGAATTGAGGCTGATTTGATGGTGGTGGATGAGGCATCGATGGTGGACGGCGGGATTTGGGCTGATTTACTGTCTTACAACGTGCCAATAGTGGCAACCGGAGATCATGGACAGTTGCCGCCAATCAGAGGAAATTTCAACTTGATGGATAAGCCGGACTTGATTTTAGAAGAAATTCATAGACAGGCTGCTGACAATCCAATTATCAAGGTGTCGGTGTGGGCCAGAAAAACAGGCAATATCCCCAAGGGCGATTACGGAACGGGAGTAAGAAAGATTGACCGAAGAGAAGGAGGAGAAGAAGTGGAAGAGATTTTAAAAAATTATAGTGAAAAGTGGATGATTTTGTGTGGCTATAATCGAACCCGGATAAGGCTAAATCAATTTATTAGAAATTCAAGAGAAATAGTGGGGAAAGAGCCGGTGTGTGGCGAGAGGGTGATTTGTTTGCGAAACAATCACGATAAACAAATATTTAACGGTATGTTGGGAACAATCGCGTCGATTGATAGAAAAAATATGGAATGGTATGAGGCAGAAATTGAAATGGATGGGGAGGATAGAAAATATGAAGGATTAGTAATGGTAGATCAATTTGGCAGGGAGGGGGCAATTAATTTTTCTGACCAAAGATTTAGGAGCGTTAAGGGTGATTTGTTTGATTTTGGTTATGCACTGACAGTACACAAGGCTCAGGGAAGCCAGGCAAAAAAAGTACTGTTGTTTGAGGAGAGGTTTTCTAAAATGACAGACGATGAATGGCGACGGTGGTTATATACGGCGGTAACTAGGGCAGAAGAAGAACTGGTGATAGTGGGATAAAACTATTTGGCGATTTGTGTTAAAATTATAACAGACATATGAGAGGGCATTGGTTATAATGTTCGAATGTTTTTAAAAATTAATAAGAAAAATGACAGATAAAACCGTAAAACAGCTGAAGAAATTTTTTAGCGCTTACCCAATTAAAAAATTTAAGAAGGGCAGGACCGTGAAAGATCCCAATATCAAAAGCGAAGGGATAATGTTTATTAAAAAGGGTTATGCCAGAGCCTATTCTTTGTCGGAAAACGGCAGGGAAAGAACCCTGCCGATGTTTAGGCCTTTATTTCCCTGCGCGGCCATCACTTTGCTGACTAAGAAAAAAAATGATTTTTATTTTGAGGCAATTTCAAGTATGGAAGTGTGGGAAGCGCCGGAAAGAGAATTTGTGGCCTTTTTGAAAGAGAATAAGCAACTTAAAGAGGAACTGACACGTGATTTGATTATGGAATTGGCTGACACGGTTTGTGACGTACAGAGCTTAGTTTCGGGAGATGCAACCAACAAGGTAGCAACCTTGATTACTTCGATGGCGAAGAAATTTGGCGAAAAGATGGGCAAGGGGGTAAGAGTAAAATTTGATATCCCCCACCGAATATTGGCAAGCATGGCCGGATTGACCAGAGAAACGGTGACTTTGCAGATACTGGATATGGAAAAAAAGAAACTGCTGGTTAAAAAAGGACGAACTTTAGTAGTGACTGATATAGAAAAAATGAGTAATTTGGCTTAATCGGAGTCGGAGCCGGCGGTGAAGGGTTTCTGGCAACGGGGACAGAAAAAGGCGGAACGACCAGAAATGGTGATTTTTCTGATGAGGGTAGAACAAGCAAAACAGGGCTTTCTTAGTCTTTGATAGACTCTGAAATTATATTGATTTTGGCCGGGGGTGCCGTCGGGGCGGATATACCGGTTATCACGGGCAGTAGAACCACCGGCCTTAATTGACTGACGAATGATTTTTAGAAGATGGAGGTGGAGTTTTTTAGATTTAGCGAAAGAAATTTTATTGGCGGACGTGAGAGGGTGAATGGCGGCCAGAAACAAGGCGTCATTGGCATAGATGTTGCCAATACCGGCAAAACGGTTTTGATCGTGGAGAAGGCTTTTGACGGGGCGGGAAGAGGTTTGTAACTGACGATAGAAATAGAGAGGGGTAAATTTTTTGGAAAGAAGATCGGGACTAAGTTTTGATTGAAATTGTTTGACTTCTTGAAGAGAAAGAAGGCGAATCCAGCCAAATTTGCGCATGTCGTTGAAGAAAAGTTTGGAGTGGTTAGAAAAAGAAAAAATAAAGCGGGTGTGAGAATGGGGTAACTTAAGCTGGTTTTGTTTTGGTGTGGGGTGTCCAAGAATAGTGGTGTATGAATCACGATAGACCAGCTGGCCGGTCATTTTGAGATGGATCAAAAGGATAAAATCGTTTGCAAGGTAAATTGAGAGCTGTTTGCCAAGGCGAGAAAGTTTGGCGATTTTTTGATCAATAATAAATTTGGGATCACCTTGAAAAGATTTAGAATTGAGGATGTCTAGTTTGGCAACAGTTTGACCAACAAGTTTGGGGGTAAGAAATTGACGGATAACTTCGACTTCGGGAAGTTCAGGCATGAGAGAGTATAGCAAGGAGGAACTTTGAGGATTAATTTCCCGAGGTGTCTAGCTAACTCACTCCGGAGGTGGGTTTGAAGAGGGTGGGTTGAAAGCTTATAGTGTTGATTTTGGGAGGGTTTTTTGTGTAAGTGTATATTTTTGTATTTCAGATAAAAACTGACTGATGAGGTCCGAGGACATCGGACCGAAATACAAAGTTTTAAGTTTGTCTAGAGAAATCCAGGTAGTGCGTTTAGAAAATGGCGAGAAAAAACACACTTGATCGGGTGGTCCATAGTATATTCTATTGACAAAAAACACCCTATTGACTATGATGGACGCATGGAAAGTCTTACAGGGGTTGGTTCACCAGAAGTTGATCCGAGAATAGATTATGTGAGAGCTAATAGCGAAAGGTGGCAAGATTCTTTGAGAAAAGCGATTGACGAGTGTGATAATAATGGACAATATCATGGAAGAAGTATTCCTCTTGTTTTTGGGGAAGTTTTAGCTCCATATTTAAGCCCTAGAATTACAGATAGGCCGAATCAATTAGTGGCTTTGGGGCTTGACTTTAGAGACACTTTATCTCTTTCGTTTGACGGTGATCAAAGAACGATTGGTACAATGTTGGCCACAAACATAGTCAGGAGTGGTCGGATAAACGTAAGAGATGTTTTAACTAACTTAAGCGCTTGGATTAGTTCGTGTAGTGGTTCGGGAGAATCTCCTCAATAGTTTTTTTTGCTAAGCCAAAAAAAGTATTAGCTTTGTTTGGAGAGATTAGGCGTAAAATGCTAGGGGTTTTGACAGGGGTAAAGACATCGATCTTGGCAATAAAAACGAAATGGGTTCTAGGAAAAAGAAATTTTGAAAAAGGCGTCGTTTAGGGGAAGAAAAAGAGCAATTGTCTCCATAATAAAAAATTTAAATTTATAAATAAAATTATTGTATATTGGCTCGTCCATCACCAAAAACACAAGCATAGTTATCTTCACTGGTTCTTGCATAAAAATAAAATATAATTTCACCAGTATCCTTCGGTACTCCCACCAGTATAATTAAGTTGTGGTTTAACTCACCTGATGATAGTAACTGACCACGAAGATATACTTTTCCTTCACATAACGGAGCACTTGGATGAGGTAATTCTCGAACGTTTACACCATTTTCTGCAGTTACTTGGCTAAAAGGTTGACGACTTTCTCTGATAATCCTGACGTCAACCACAGCTAAACCATTGTTTTGAAGTTTTGTTTTATAAGCTTCTGCTAATTGCCGATCGGTTTCTTTTTGGGCTTCTGTTCTTTGTGCGGCAACAGTAGCCTCAACTTGCATCTTTCTTACTTTTATATCACTCTGAACTTGGGGATCTCTGATCGCAGCTTCGGTTTGATGAGTGGCAACGGTTGCTGTCCTGGCGGTAACTGCGGTTGCTCTAACTTTTAACGCCGTAATGCCAGGATCTTCTATGGGTCTACATCCTGCCAGAGCAGATCCGCCGGCAATAGCGACGGCAATTCCAAACCGAATTAGTCTTGAATGTATAATTTCTGCTGCGTTTAAACTCATATATTTTAAACTATAAATTAATACTGTGGTATTTTACAACTTTTCTTTTAGCTTAACAAAGCGGTTGGTTGTTGTATAGTGTTATATTATAACATATAATATTATTATAAGTTTTTATGCTCAGGTCCAATTGTTTTTTTGTTTGGAAATGGTTTGGATGGCGCAAGTAATACTGAATAAGTTACGATACAGATGAAATGCTTCCGGCTAACTTTCTGGTAATTGATCTTGGACAGGATCCGGAGGCCAGTGAAACTGCAATTTCATCTCTCTCCCGGTCATTGATTTTATTGATTTTTTCATCCCTGATTTTACTTCAGGTGTTCGGATTCGTTTTAGAACTTACTTCTCACACCTCGGAGGAGTGATTGCATTCTTAAGTTAAGTCGGAGAAGTTGACGGCGGAGATAGAACGGTTTTTGGCCAGACGGGTAAGGGCGACTTTGGTGTCGGCAAAAATGTCTTTGATGCTGCTTAAGTTATTGAGGAAAACTTGGGTGTTGGTGACGTAACCCATAAGTAAAATGAGGTCAGAAATGTGTTTTTGACCAACAGAAACGGTGTAAACCAGATAAAGAAAAATAAGAGAAGAGAAAAAGACAGCTGTACCCTGCAAAAAGTTCCATTCCCAAAAACTCCAATCGCAAAGTTTTTTGAGGTGGTTTAGAAATTGGCGACGTTCTGTGTCTACCTTATTGTTATCCTGAAGTTGGGCATAGTATTTTTCGGTGTGAATGTTTTGGACGTTTCTTAAGCAGGAATAACGCTGTGTAGTATAGATATCAACAAGGTAATAAATGGCAATGTAGGCAATTTCGGCAATAAAAACCCTAAAATCAAGAAAAATAAGAATAATGGGAGTACTGATAAAAGAAACCAGACCATCAATGCCGGGCTGACGAATAATGGAAAGGGTGTTTCTGACAGCTTCAGAAAAATTTCTGACGGCTTGGATAATCTGATGACGTTGTTGTTTGTCTTTGGTTTTAATACCGAAAAGCAAAAATTGATGAATGGAAAATTCGATTTTAAAAATAAGATGTTCGAGTTTGTAAATAGAAATCAGACGGGAATAATTATCTAAAAGTCGAATAAAAAGAATGAATAAAAGATGGTAAAAAAGACGGGCGAGAGAGGCATGATTTTCGAGAAGTTGGATAGCCTGACTAAAAAGATAGATGCTGTAAAGAGGCAAAAGAGCTGACAAAAAGCGGACAAGATACCAAAAAACAAAAGAACCTTTGCGATCGATCAAGTCGAGAATGAGGTGAAAAATTTTTTTGTTTTGTTTCATAAGACAGTAATTTTAGTATAAACAATTTGCGGTAGAATATGTTTATGGAAAGTCTAAATTACGATACTGTAATTATTGGTTCGGGACCGGCGGGGTTAACGGCGGCAATTTATAATGCGCGGGCTGATTTAAAGACTTTAGTGATAGCGGGAGCAGAGCCCGGGGGTCAATTGGTGATTGCAACTTTGGTGGAAAATTGGCCAGGATTTGCCAAAGGCATAAACGGACCGGAATTGATGATGAACATGCAGGAACAGGTGAAAAATCTGGGGGGAGAAGTGAAACAGGGAGAGGTAGAAAGAATAGAAAAAATAAACGAGGGTTTTGAGGTGATGCTGGCGGGAGAAGAAAGAATAAGGACAAAAAGTGTGATTGTGGCCACGGGAGCGGGAGCCAGATGGCTGGGTTTGCCAAATGAAAAAGAGCTAATAGGCAAAGGCGTGTCGGGCTGCGCTACCTGTGACGGGATGTTTTATAAAGACAAAGTAGTGGCCATGGTGGGCGGAGGCGATACGGCGGCACAAGAGGCGGTATTTATGACTAAATTTGCCAAAAAGGTGTATTTGATTCACCGGCGGGATGAATTGAGAGCCAGCGTGGCAGAACAAAAAAAGGTACTGAATAACCCTAAGGTGGAAATGGTATGGAATACAGAAATAAAAGAACTAATAACCAATTACCAAATTCCAAGTATTCCAAACAATAAACAATTACCAAATTCCAATAATCAAATATTAAAAGCAGTAAAGATTAAAAACAATAAGACAGGAGAGGAGAAAATTATGGAAGTGGGCGGTTTGTTTGTAGCCATCGGCAGAGTGCCGGCAACAAAGTTTTTGGAAGGATTGGTAGAAATGGACGAAAACGGCTTTATAAAAACAAGGACTAATGAAGAATATCCGACGATGACAAATGTGCCGGGGATATTTGCGGCGGGAGATTGCGCCGATTCGGTTTATAAACAGGCCATTGTGGCGGCGGGCGAAGGATGCAAGGCGGCACTGGAAGTAGAAAGGTGGTTAGAAAGCAGAGATTAAGTGGCGGATTTTTTTGACAAAAACGGGTTTGCCAAATTGACGGGCGCGAAGGCGACAGGCGGCGGGGGTGAGGGTGGAAGAAATACGATTGAATTTTTTGATAGCAAAAACCAGGGAAGTAACGGTGAGGTCATCGAAGAGAACGCCGGTTTTGCCATCGATAACGGTTTCGGCGGTACCACCGGAATTGTGGCCAATGACAGGACAGCCGTGAGCCATGGCTTCGACAGGAACAATGCCAAAATCTTCATTGTCAGAACAAAAAATAAAGGCTTTGGCGGTGGACATAAGATTGTTTTTTTGGTCGTTGGTGATTTCGCCCAAAAACTCGGTGGTGGGGCCAGCTAGTTTTTTAAGTTCAGCTTGGTGACCAGCAAAGTCGCGACCGAAGATTCTTAGAGGTAATTTAAGCTGTTGACAGGCACGGATAGCCAAATCGTAGCGTTTGGCCCGAGCCAGACGGCCACCAGTCAGGTAAAAGTTTTTACCTGGAATTTTTAATTTCAAACCCGCCTGCCGGACGGGCAGGTTTCCAATTTCCAATTTTTTGGGGAGATCGACAGGAGGGTTAATTATTGTTGATGTTTTACGGTAGAATTTTTGGATACGAGAGGCAGTAGTGGCTGAATTGGCAATAAATTGATCAACATTTTGAGTGTAAGTAAAATCGAGAAGACGGAAAAAGTGAAAAACGATTTGGGCAAAGAAATTTAAGATAGGGTATTTTTGGGGATCACGGGCAGTGGCCAAGCCGTAAAGGTAGCGGGGAGGGGTGTGACAATAGCAGATAAGTTTGGAATGGCCTTTGTTTAAAGCATTAGGGAAATAAGCGCCGGTGGCAGAAGTGATAATAATGTCGTATTGGGAAAAATCAAAAAGACGGAAAGCCAGAGGAGATAAGAAGCGAAGGGGAGAAATAAGGCGAGAAGCAAGAGGAATAAACCGAAAAAAGCTTTGATGAATCCGGCCTTGCCATTTTTTTTGGAGGCGTAAACGGTGAGGGCCAAAACTTTGGGGACGATAAAGAGAGGTATAGATGGGAGCATCGGGGAAAATATCGGATAGGGTTTCTAAAACGGATTCGGCGCCGCCATATTCTTTGAGATAGTCGTGAACGAGGGCGATTTTAGAAGTTTTTGGCATTTTGGGAAAAAAGAATAAATTTCTCTTTTAATTTTTTGTCAAAAGTGGCAAATTCGGAGATTTTTTTACTATGGGCATAAAAAAAATTATATGAATCTTCCAAATCATAATTAAAGCGGGCAAAATTGGCAAGACAAGCTTTTAAAAGTTGCCGTTGGGGTAAAGTAATAAAGTCCATGTTGATGATAGCCATTAAAGTTTGAGAAACTAAGTGATGTTTGTGCCCGTAAAGAGAGGACAAAACCCAATAAATCTCAAAAAATACAATAAGAGAGGTGGTTAGTTCGACCTGCCCGGAAGCGGCCTGGTGAAAAAGCTTTTTAGCCTGACGAAGTTGAATCCGGTTATCTTGGAGAAAGAAACGGAGAAAGAAATTGGTGTCGACAAAAATCATAATGAAAATTCTTTTTTTGTTTTTTCTTGCCAATATTTTTCTTTGGCTTGAGAAATAAGCTTATCAACGGGTAAGGATCGATATTTCTTAGGAAGTTTTAATGAACCGGCGAGACGATTGATCATGTCGAAAGCAGACTCCATTTTGATAATACCGTTTTCTTCGGTTAGGATAACTTTTTGTCCTTGGCTTAGGTTAATTTTTCGAAATAATTCAGCCGGAATAGTGAGCTGTCTTTTGCTGGTAATAGTGGCGGTGTAGGTCATAGTAAGGTAATTTTAACAAAGTAAGGAAAGTTTGTCAAAACAAGGAGGTTTGGGCGGGTTTAAGTTTGGGAGATTGATGAGAAAGGCGGGAAGCCAGAGAACGAAAGTTATAGGATTTAAAAAGGGAAAGGAGGGGTTTTAAATGGCGGGGACGCCAACGGGCTTTTTTTAAGTTTAGTTTGACAGGGGCATCGTGAACTAATTTGGCAAGTTTACGGGATAAATAGGCATTGTCTCGATCTTTTTCCAGTTTGGATTGAAAACTAGGTTTGATGTCTTTTAAATGTCGATAAATATTATCGAGATTGCCGTATTGGGAAAGAAGCTTGGTGGCACTTTTGGGGCCAATACCGGATACCCCCGGATAATTGTCGGAGCTGTCCCCCATTAAAGCTTTTAAATCAACCACCTGGGAAGCTTTGACACCAAGTTTGTCGACAACATCTTTGGGACCAAAAATTTGAGTTTGGGAAAGGCCACGAACGGGCATAAAAAGCTCTACTTTGGGAGTGACCAATTGCATTAAATCTTTGTCGCCGGTGATGATGGTGACGCGGGAAATTAAGGGTTTTTTGGTTTTTGATGATAGGCGTTTTAGGCCCTGACGGGTAAGGGTGGCGATAAGATCGTCAGCTTCGTAACCGCCAAGAGAAAAATTGGGAATGGCGGCCCGGCTAAGACTGTTTTTAAGTTCGGGGAGTTGAACAAGCAGGTTTTTTTCGGCAGGAGGGCGATTGGCCCGATAAGCCAAATACTCTTGATTTCTGAAAACGGGGCCGGGAGAATCGAGACAAACTAAAACATATTTGGGTTTGAGTTGATCGATGGCTGATAAAAGAACCAAATAAAAGCCATAAATTAAATTAACAGGTTGGCCGTTGACGGTAAGGTGAGGAATGGAGTGATAGGCACGATGGGCAACGGCGTGACCGTCGATTATCAGAAGACGGGACATATGGGTATTATAGTAGAAAAGAAAGAAGAAGAGGAAAATAAACTGGTAGAATTGAGTATGGAGCAACACCCAATACCACAAAACATCAGCAGCTACGAATTTAAGCTGGTGGGCGATATGACCTTAAAACAGTTTTTGACACTGGCAGGAGGGATAGCTTTGGCTTTTTTGATTAATTCGACCAAAATAATGGCGCTGATTCGATTTCCTTTAATGGCAGTATTTGCCGGAAGTGGCGTTGTATTAGCTTTTGTACCAATTGGAGGCAGACCGGCATCTGTATGGCTAGGATCTTTTTTAAAATCGATATACTCCCCTACCATTTACACTTACAGAAAGAGCGAGGATGAAGAATGGATGGAGTGGAAAGCTAGACAGGGGCCGGGGGAAATCGGAACGATAGCATTGGATCAGGAAGAGGTGGTGATAAAAGACAAGAATAAAAACAAGATAAGAGATTTTCTTAATTCACTACCGGTTAGCAAAAAAGGGAGGGTGAAAAAGAAAAAGAACGCCAAGGTAGCGACAGGGACAGATGAGGTGGTATTGCTTAGAGGCAGAAGAATTGAAGAAGATCAGATAAATAACGACAAAGAAAAGAAAGTGGCAGAAGATTGGCGGGGACAAAAAGCGTCTTTGGATTTGAAAAGAGAAAGGCTGGGAGCAACCGGAGAGTTGGTGCACGGAACAATTCCGATGCCAAGTATTCCGGAAATCCCGAATTTAGTGGTGGGAATGGTAACAGATAAGGAGGGGAAAATTGTGCCGGATGCAATTGTGGAAATTCAGGATGAAAAAGGAAATCCAAGCCGGGTGCTAAAAACCAATTCTTTGGGGCAATTTAGAACCTCAACTCAACTATCAAACGGGAATTACCTGATTATCGTCGAAAAGGAAGGGGTAAATTTTGACAGATCCAGTTTGGTGTTGACGGGGAAAATTGTGGAACCGATTAAAATAAGGGCAAAGGAGTAGAGGTGTATGATTAGAGTAGTATTTTGAGAACTAACATATGTCAAACGATACGCTAAAAATTGCCATCCGAGGAACAACTCAAGAACATTTGCCGATTGAGGATGTGGTGGATGATATTGTCATTCTTAAAGATGGCAGTTGCGCTATGGTGATTCAATTATCTTCGGTTAACTTTGATTTGTTATCTGAAAGGGAACAATCGGCTTTGGTTTTTGCTTACGGAGGAATATTAAATTCATTAACTTTTCCGATACAAATTGTAATCCATTCAAAAGCGAAGGATATCAGTACTTATCTAAAAAGGTTGCTTTTAATGGAGAGTAAGCAGACCAACGCCAAAATGAAGGAAAGAATTGTGTCTTACCGGAAATTTGTGGAAGAAACAGTGAGAAGAAATGATGTGTTGTCTAAATTTTTTTACGTAGTAGTGCCTTTTTCGGTGTTGGAGATGGGAATAAAAAGCGCTAAAAGCCAGATATTAGGATCTTTGCCTTTGCCGGGGATGAAGAAAAACAGCCAAAAATTGCCTTTTTCGAAAGATTATATTTTGGAAAAGGCTAAAGCCAGTTTGGAACCCAAAAGAGATCATTTGATCAGATTATTTTCCAGGTTGGGGTTGGAAGCGAAGATGCTGGAAAGCAAGGAGTTAATTGAACTTTTTTACCGAATGTATAACGAGGAAGTGGCAACGGGGCAGAAGATACAGACTTTAAATTACGGATCTCCAATGGTAACGACAATGGAGGGGAGCAACAAGACTGAAGAGACAACAGAATCAGACGGAGGAGAAACAGAATGAAAGTTAAATTTTTTGATAAATTAAAAGGAAAACCCCGTCAAACGGGGCAGGCCATCAGTCAAACGGGGCAGGCAAAAGCGACGGTACAAGAAAAGACGAAAAACGAGAGAGCGTTTGAACAGGGATTGGTGTCGACCAAAGATATTATTGCACCATCGGCAGTTGAGGTTGATTTTTCCCATATCCGAGTTGGGGAAATATATTATCGGACTTTATTTGTGGCGGCATATCCCCGGTTTGTGGGCTTAAATTGGCTGTCTCCTTTAATTAATTTTGACGCATCTTTGTCAGTGTCGATGTATATTTACCCAACAGACGGAAAGGATGTTTTGGACGACCTAAGAAGAAAGGTGGCAGAAATGGAAGCAGAAATAAGTACTGATATCCAGAGAGGCAGAGTAGTGAATCCGGCTACTCAAGCAAAATTGGAAGACGCCTTGACTCTACAAAGGGAATTGGTAAAAGGCGAGGAAAGATTTTTTCAATTTGGACTGTATGTAACAATTTCGGCAGAATCAATCGAAAGATTAAATCAAATTACAAAAAATTTGGAAGCTTCTTTAGGGTCGTTGATGATAGTGAGCAAGAGAGCCACCTTGCAGGCAGAAGAGGGTTTTGTGACGACCTTGCCTTTGTGTAACGATGTCTTAAATATAGCCAGAAATATGGACACGACATCGCTGGCAACAACTTTTCCTTTTGTGTCATCTGATTTGTCTGATGATAAAGGAATAATGTACGGCATCAACGAGCATAACGGATCCTTGGTGATTTTTGATCGATTCTCAATGCCAAATTACAACTCGGTGGTGTTTGCTACTTCGGGAGTAGGAAAGTCATACATGATTAAACTGGAAACGATGAGGTCACTAATGATGGGAACAGACGTGATTGTGATTGATCCGGAAAATGAGTATAAAATTTTGTGCGAAGCCATGGGAGGGCAATATATTGCCTTTGGTTATGGAGAAGAGTCGAAAATTAATCCGTTTGATCTGACACTGGCAGAGGAAAAAGGTGAAAATGCGTTGAACACAAAGATATTGGCTTTACACAAACTGTTTAAGGTGATGATAGGCGAGATGGATCCAATTGAGGAATCAATATTAGATAAAGCTTTGATGGCGGCTTATAAGGCGAAGGGAATTACCCCTGATCCGGAAAGTCAAAAAGGAGAAGCCCCGCTAATTGAGGATTTGTATAAGTCGTTGATAGGGATGGAAGATCAAAAAGCGCAAAGCTTGGCGGCCAGATTGGAAAAATATATTAAAGGTTCTTTCGCCGGTATTTTTAATCAAAAAACAACAGTTGATTTGAGAAATAAATTGGTTGTATTTGGGATTAGAAATCTAGAAGACAGTTTGAGACCGATAGCAATGCATATTATTCTTGACTACATTTGGACGACAGTTAAGAAAGATTTGAAAAAAAGAATTTTGGTGGTGGATGAGGCGTGGTATTTGATGCAACACGATGATTCGGCGGCGTTTTTGAGAGGAATTATTAAGAGAGGACGAAAATATTTTTTGGGAACAACCACCATAACTCAAGATGTGGATGATTTTTTGCAAACACCATACGGAAAAGAGATTGTAACTAATAGCGCAATCCAAATTTTGTTAAAACAACATAGCGCGGCGATTGATAAGGTGGGAGAGATTTTTTATCTGTCGGAGGGGGAAAAACAATTGCTGTTGGCAGCCGATAAAGGAGAGGGTATCTTTTTTGCCGGACAAAATCATGTGGCAATACAGGTAATTGCGTCGGAAGAGGAACATAATTTAATTACATCAAATCCACAAGACTTGATAGAGCAAAAAAAGGCGGTGGACAAAAAAATGGCAGAAATTAAAAGAAAAAAACCGGAATTGGGGACACGGATAAATAATGAGGATTTGGAGGCGCAAGTGAGGACACCGACACCAGGTATCGTCCCGATGGACATCGGGGCTGACGTGGCAAGCCCAGTTCGATTGACTCCAACTCCAACTCCAACTCCAACAAAAGACGATACTTTGGCTGACAATAGGATGCCAATAAAAACCGAAGTGGTTGAGAAAGATGAGACAAAGCCTGCCGATGGAGAAAAAGTAGAAATAAAAACGGTGGGGGTAGAAGCTGATTTGGAAAAAAGAATTAAGGAAATGGAGGAGGAAGAAGATAAAAAAATAAGTGAGCAAAAGAAACAGGAAACAGAAAGCAAACCCGGTTTGGGAGGAAAAGGAGTATTGTTTGGCGGAGACGGAGAGACAAACAGATTTTATCCACCAAAGGTAGAAACGGTTAATCCTTTTGGTCAAAAAAGTAATTTAGCGGCGGGAATGAATAAACCGGTTTATATTAAAAAAATCAAGGAAAAAATTTTTCCCCAACCACCACAACTGACAAAAAAACCGAGTGTGGAGTTTATAAAAAAAGAGGAAACTGGAAAGGGAAAATTGGATTACGACAAGCTACTGGGAAATGAATAGAACGGAAATGATTGCTATAATTTGGTATGGCTGAGAGTGATATTGACACAAAAAACAGAACAAACTTGAAAAATTGGGTAGTGGCTTATAGAACTGTGGGGGATGTGCTTTATTCATTGGGTGAAATAGCCAAGGGAGGGAAAATTGAGGATGAGGAACAGCTTGCCAATCTACAAAGGGCGGTTGATACCTTACTAGGAGACAAAAGCAAGGATGTATCCAAAAATGCAAAAGAACTTTTAGAGGTTTTGTCCGGAATGGATTCAAGTGAAGAGATAGAGGTTGAGAGTGAAGAAAATGAGGACAAAATGGAATCAAGAGTGCCTGATAATTTGGAGGAGTTGGTGGCAGAATACGAACTGGCTCTAAAGGAAAAAGACGAAGCAAGAAGAATAAGGCTGGAAAGGGCGATAGTGAAAAAGACAGGAATGGGGGTGGAAGAATATATAACGCGGCTTAAAGAAATGGCGAGAGAAGCGAAGGAGGGTGTGGTCGAGACGGAAGAAGAGAGGACAGTCAAGAGTGAACCGGTGGCAGAAGAAAAAAAGGCTGATTTTGTACCGAAAGCAGAAGCAACTGAAAATCCGAAAGATGATTTGGGGATAGAACCAAAACCAGAGATAAGAGAGGTACTTTTGGCTTCGGGAATAAGCGAGGTGGATGCAGAAAAAATGATGGCAAAAATAAGAGAAGAGAGCGCGAGAGAAAAGGTTGATATGCAGAGGGTAAGAGTGGAAGCAGGAAGGATGGCAATCTCAAACCGGCTTGATGAAAGGGCAGTAGACAGGATAGTGCAAACAGTAGAAGAAAAGGTGGCTACGGTTAGATTAGAAAAGGAAGCAGAAATAATTGCGGTAGGTTTTGCTGCCGAAATGGAAGCTGGCGGGATAAGAACAGACAAGAAAAATTTGGCTGAAGAGATAATGGCGTGCTGGAGAGGAAATGAAAGTTTGGAGATGAGAAAGACTGTGCCAAAAATTGGACAAACCGAGGGAGAAATAGAAGAGACGGCAACAGCGGTGGCGATAAGAAAGGCAGACCAGAGAGTCATAGCGATGGCAGAAAATAATAGAGGAGCGGTGGAAACGGTAAGACTAAAAGAAGTGAGAGAAGAAATTATCAGGAGTATAGGAACGGCAGATAAAGACGGAAAAGAAAAAGTGGAAGCGGTGGAGAATTATGCAAGATTTGTAACTGATATTTACAAAGATAATCCAGTGTCAAAATACAGAGTAAGGGTGATGATGGAAAGTCCTTTAAGACCGGGGGCGACAGAAAGAGGGTTCAACAGAACAGAGGTATTAGTGGATTTGATAGGCAGGGGCGGAATGGAGGAGAGAATAAGACAATTTGGAGAATTTAGAGGATTAATCAAAAATTTTGGGGCTAGCGATAAGGTGGATGCAAGCCGGACAGTAAATGAGCTTTTTAGATGGTTGCAACATGATCCAGAAGCAGTTTTTCAGATAGAAGCAGTCAGAAACAGAATTGCCTGGGCTCAAAATTGGGGAGATAAAATAATTGGGATATTTAAGCCGGGGGGAATAGACAATCTATTTTTGGATGTAAGCCAGAAAATAGTCAATCAACCATTTTTTCAGTTTGTAAATGAAACCAGCATATTGATGTCAGGAGGAAAAAGTTTTAGCGAAGCCTTGGGTATTACCTTAAAAAGCTTGATAACAAACGGCAAGGTGGTAGCTGGAGCAGCGGCAAAAGAAGGGGCGGCGGCGGCGGCAGGGACAGTAGCGGCGGCAGGGACAGCAGGGGCGAGAGCAGTGGCAACGGTATTATCCGGACCTTTGGCGCCAGTGGTGGCCGTGGTAGCGGCGGCGGCAACAGTAGTAATACCGGTAGTTAAAAAGATAGGAAAAGCAGTGTTTGGTTTTCTTGAACGGATGGGATTGACATTGGGAATAAAAAAATGGATGAAAGAAAAATTTGGAAAATTGGGAGGATGGGTAATGGGAGCGGGGATGGTTGTGGGGACAGCATTTCTGGGAATTGGAGGAATTTTGACAGCAACACTGGCAGGAGTGACCGGAATTGCAATGGTGGTCTTAGCTCCGATATTATTGATTGTAGCGTTGATGCTTTTTTTGGCAGGACCAATGGTTTCAAGCGTGGTACCACCGGTGAATTTGGGAGCAGGGATGGAGGCAGAATATGATCCAACGGCACCGCCGTTGGTGGCAGGGAAAATAGAAAAGTGCGCCAACGGGAAAACCAACGCCAGTGTGGAAGAAAGAGTGGATATGAAAATAAAACAGAACGAAGGGCCGTGGGCAGACATGTTATTACCCGGTGGTTGTAAATTTCGCAATAAAGGGTGTGGGCCGGTGGCAGCATCAAAAATATTGATTAAAAAAGACAAGGATTTAACGCCTGATTATTTGGTGTATGAACCAGGGTCGGCTTATAGCACAATGGGGTGTGACGGATCGAGTTTGTCACAAGCGGAGTTGACGATAGAGAAACATATGGGAAAGGTTGTAACCCGAGAGTCTTCAACCATGATATGTAATAAACAATCTATTGCTGATTGGATTTGCCAAGACAAAATAGTAATGGTATTGGCTAATTTTTATGCCAACGATGAATTAAGATTAGTAGGACATTATTTTTTGGCAGTAGAATATAAAAATGGCGAGATTTATTCAGCTGATCCTATTTTTGAGGATGGAGCGGTGCTGGATGGAGAGGCAAAAGCTGGTCATGTGCAGGCAATTAGAGAGTGTATGACTATTGATTAAAAAATGAAAAATAAAATAAAAATAATCGTGATGGCGGTAGCAGTATTGTTGCTTTTGATTTTGACAATTATTTTTGGAGGGGAGAAAAAGACGGATGAGGACAAGATAATTGAAGAAAGAAAGGAGACTGAAAGAAATTGGACTTTGGAAAGATTAAAAACTGTACCAAAAGTTGAGGACGAAGAAGAGGATGATCCGTCAAAAGGAACGGGTGTACTTTATATCAGTCCAACAAAAGATGAATATGATGAAGCGATGGCAATTGCAAAAATCAGGGATGAGTCCCCTATTGAGACGGATGATTTTAAAGTTTTTTTCGATTACAAAACAAATTTAGTTACGGTGGATTTTACTGATAAAGAAAATGAAGGGAATTTGGAAATCTTTGAAGATTGGAAATTTGAAGAAGGTTATAACATAATCGACGACAAATATTGGAAAACAAACTTATGAAGAAATGGATGGTTAAAAATCAAGTAGTGGTGGTACTGATAGTAATTATCGTGGTAATGCTGATATTAAAGTGGAAATATGGGTATAGAGGAGAGTGATCAATCCTGAAGGCGGACCGGCATAATGATGTGGGTGAAGTCGGGATCTGACTGATCATGAAAGAAACCGGGGGTAAGAGATTCGTTTAATTCAATGACTATTTCTTCACCCCGGCAAGCATCGATAAATTCAGAGACAAACTTGTAGTTAAAGGCAATTTCGAGAGGTTCACCTTCAACCCGGGCATCGACAATGGCTTGATTTTGACCAACCTGGGGAGCGTTGGCAGAAAGAGTGAGATTATCTTTACCAACGGTAAATTTGACAACATTAGCAGACTGACTGGCAAAAACAGAGGCGATTTTGACGGCTTGAGAAAACTCGTCTTTGTTTAAAAAGATCTTAGTTAAATAAGACTCGGGAATGATGCGTTGGTAGTCGGGATAGTCCCCTTCTATAAGGCGGGAAACCAACTCCAGATCCTCCAGGACGAAGACAATTTGGTTACCATCGGTAGTTTGACCGAGAGTGAGTTGTTTTTCGTTTTTAGACAGTTTAGTGATTTCGACCAAAGAGCGGGCGGGAATAAGAAGAGTGAGAGAGTCTTTGTCGGTTTTAAGATTTAGAGGTTTTTCTAATTTGAGATTTTTGAAAGAGAGGCGAAAACCATCGGTGGCGGCCAAAAGAAGACTGTTTTGACTAAAACGACAAAGAACAGCAGTTAAAACAGGACGGGAATCATCGATGGCAGAGGCAAAGGCGACTTGAGAAACGGCTTGGGCCAGTTTTGGTAAATCCAGTTGAATGGCGGTTTTGGAATCGAGGGTAGGAATCTCCGGAAAGTCAACAACGGGAGAAGTGGTAAAAGAGGATTGAGCTTTTGAAGAGGAAAGATGGAGAAGCGATTTGTCGTCCAGAGAAAGATTAATAGTTTCGGAGGGAAGATAAGAGACAAATTCGGAAATTTCTTTAACGGGGACAGCCAGACTGCCTTCTTCTTTTATCTTGGCACCAATCCAGTAGTTAATACCAATTTCTAAATTAGTGGCAGAAAGTTTGAGCCGACCATTGTCGGTTGATAAAAGAGCGTGACTTAAAATGGGCAATTGATTTTTAAGGGAGACGAAACGGGAGATGTGGGAAAGAGCAAGGTTTAGGTTGGATTGTAAAAGGGATAATTTCATGATTGTCTGATTATAAAATATTAAATTGAAATATAGTAGCTTTAGTAGTAGGGGTGGTTAATAAGTTGGTAAGTTAAAAAGTTTAATAGCAGCTGTGGTGAAAGGTGGCAAAAGGCAAGGGTGAAGAAGTGGGTGATGTTTGAAAGACAGGAGAAAAAAAGAAGGTTTGTCTTATAAGGATAGGTTTGATTTGGGTAAGTTTCGGTTGAAAAGCGGGAGATGAAGTGTGGATAAAATTGTGGATAAATGAAGGTTTTGTGGATAAGCATAGACAAGGTTTTAAAGAGCGGCTTTTATTTGGTTGATAAGTCTTTTAATTTGTGGATTGGTGGATAAGTCGCGGTGGATTTTGTCGCGGGCGTGCATAATGCTGGTGTGATCACGACCGCCTAAAAGTTGACCAACTTGTTTTAGGGGGAGCTTGGTTTCGGTTAAGAGAAGGTAGGCGGTAATGTGACGGGCTAAAACCAAATCTTTTTGACGGCTTTTGCCAAACAAGTCTCCGGTTTTGACAGCAAAATGTTTGGCACAGACAGAGATTAAGTGGCGAGGGGTGATGGTGTTTTTGGTACTTTGATTAGAGTCGGAGTTTTGATCAAAAATGGTCTGAACGAACCGGAGATCGATAAGGTTTACCTTTTGAGTAATGGCTTGGATGTGGATTTTTTGAAGTTGACCTTCGATATCGCGGATATTGGATTCGAGATTTTCGGCTAAAAATTGGGCAACAGAGGTGGTGAGATTAATCCCTTTTTTCTCGGCCTTTTGGTTGATGATGGCAAGCCGCATTTCGTAGTCGGGCAATTGAATATCAACAGTTAAACCACCCATAAAGCGGGAAACCAAGCGGTCTTTGAGTTGATCAATGTTGTCGGGTTTGCGGTCAGAGGTTAGAATAACTTGTTTGCCGGCCATGTGAAGAGCATTGAAGGTGTGGAAAAACTCTTCCTGGATATATTCTTTGCCGGCGATAAACTGGATATCATCGACTAAAATGCAATCGAGTTGACGATATTTGTTTTTAAACTGGTTCATCGTTTTGGATTTTAGAGCAGAGATAAGTTCGTTGCCAAAGGTTTCGGCGGGAAAATATTTAACTTTAAACTGGGGATTGTTTTTTAAGAGTTGGTGGCCGATAGCTTGCATCAAATGAGTTTTGCCAACACCGACTCCGCCCCAGATAAAGAAAGGATTGTAGGAAAGGCCGGGATTGTTGATGATACCCTGGGCGGCGGCGTAGGCATAGTTATTGGAATTGCCGACAACAAAATTGTCGAAGGTGTATTGAGGATGAAGGTTGGGGGTGAAAGACGATTGAGGGGCAGTATAAGAAAAAAGAGGAGAACCAGAGTTTTCATCGGTGGAAGGCGGAGAGACAGGTTGTTGGAGAATGAATTTGATTTTGACGCTGGTTTTGGTTTGATTGTCGAGGGCATTTTTGAAAAGGTCGTAGTAGCGTTTGTGGTTGATGTCAACCAAATATGAATTGGGACAGGCAATGGTGGCGGTGTTGTCTTTGAGGGTAGTTAATTGGGTTTTGCTAACAAAGGTTTGAAAGACGGCTGGAGCCATGACAATACGGAGTTCTTCTTGAGTGTTTTTCCAAATTCTGTCTAGATCCATCAGTTTAATTTTTAATTTCTAATTTCTAATCAATTTCTAATTTAAAAAATACAAGCAGGTTGGGTGATAATTTGACAAGGGAAACAAATGGGGCAGATGAGTTATCCACAATGATAATAGATGAAACGGGAGACGGTGTAAAGGAGCAGAAAGGGTTTTTGAGGGATAATTTTTAATTTGGAGAAAAGACTGGTAAAATAGCGACATGGGAAAAATGACATATCAACCAAAAAAGAAGAAAAGAGGACGAGTGCACGGGTTTTTGAAGAGGATGTCGACGGCTAAGGGCAGAAAGGTACTGAAGAAAAGAAGAGTCAAGGGTAGAGCTAAATTGACGGTGTGAGTGAAACATATGCTGAAGAAAATAAACCGAGTGTCGAAGAGAAAAGAGGTGGAAGAATTACGGAAAGCCAGAATAGTCTATCAGTCCCCTATTTTTGGGATGTTGACTTTGGATAAAAAGGACGAAGAAAAAAGATTTTTGGTGGTGATATCAAAAAGAATTTCGAAAAAGGCGGTGATCAGGAATAAACTAAAAAGGCAAATGACGGAAGTAATCAGACTTAATCTTGATAAAATCAGGCCGGGGGTGAGGGTGGGGTTTTTGGTAAGGGTAAGAATTTTGGAATGGAAGTGGAAGGAAATAAAGACAGAAATGGAAAAGGTTTTGAGAGAAACCAGGGTAATGAAATGAAGAAGATAATAATGGCGATATTGAAGTTTTATAAAAAATATCTATCGCGAGGCGAGCATTGTCGGTTTGCGCCAAGTTGCTCGGTTTATACCGCTCTGGCGATAGAAAAATACGGAGTGGCGGGAGGGTTGTGGAAAGGGGTAAAAAGAATTGCAAGGTGTAACAGGTGGAATGAGGGTGGAGTAGATGAGGTGTAAGGGAAATTAAACTTGATACGAATTTTTTAAATCCTCGCTACCTTCGGGCTCATCCTCCGTTTCACTCCGGACCTACGGCCTTCGGTTCGCGTTCGCTGTGGTTTAAAAAATTATATCCGCGTATAATTTCTGTTTTTGTTTGTTAAAATAGAGCCTATGAATATATTAGTGGCTCCGTTTGTAAACGCATTGTTTGGTCTTTACTATTGGTTGGGGAACTTAGGCTGGGCGGTGATTTTGGTGACAGTGGTAATTAGATTGGTACTACTGCCTTTAGTGTTGCCGAGTTTGAAATCGGCAGGGAGGATGGCCGAGTTAAAACCAAAATTGGATAAATTAAAGGCTAAATATGGCAACAGCAAAGAAAAAATGGCAAAGGCACAGATGGATCTTTATAAAAGCGAGGGAATAAATCCGATGGCCGGATGTTTGCCGCAAATACTGCAAATAGCGGTACTATTGATGTTTTTTTCAGCCTTTAGGATGGTAACTGATTATGCTTCGGGTAAAGGAGATTTGGGAAAAATAAATAGTCATCTGATGGTTAATTTTAGAATTGAGGAGGGTTTTGTGTTTAACACCGATTTTTTTGGCAGTGATCTGATACAAACGCCTGCGGGAGTATTTAAGAATGGGATTGGAGCAGCGATGATTTTACCGATAATTTTGTTGGTTGGTTCGGGTTTGCTGCAGTTTTTGAGCGCCAAAAAAATGATGCCAATTGCCAAGACAGATCAGGCGGTGGTCAAGAAAACTAAAGATAAGGAAGATGATATGGCGGTGATGATGAGAAATCAATCAACGTTTATGATGCCGTTGATGACTTTGGTAATCGGTTGGAGTTTTTCGCTGGGGATGTTGTTGTATTGGTTTGTTAATTCGGCGATGATGTTGGGACAGCAGATGGTGATGAAGACGGGAAAGAAATAGTTTTTGACCAACCCTCGTTTAAATTAATGTTAGTGGTGGTGTAAGGCGTGGTAAAATAAGCGCTATGGACAACAAAAAAAGAAATGAAAGAATTTTAGAAAAAGTGTGCGAGCTTTTGGAAAATATGAAGGTGGAGATAAAAGATGCCTTTGTGGAAGATGTGATAGCGGAGAAGAAAGAAAATGACGAGGAACAGGTGTTGGTGGGTTTGGAAGTAGGAAACCCCGCGGTTTTGATTGGTTTTAAAGGTAGAACTTTAAGCTCTTTACAATTTATGATGTCTTTGATGGTTAAAAAAGAACTGGGGTCTTGGGTGAGAATCCTTTTAGATATTAATGGCTATCGGGGAGAACAGGAGAAAAGATTGGAAGAAAGAACCAAGGAAGTAATCGAACAGGTGTTAAAAACAGGTGAGGCAAGAGCTTTGATGCCGATGAGTTCGTTTGAGAGAAGAATTTGTCATATGGTGGTGGCGGCAACGGAGGGTGTAATAAGTGAATCGGAAGGTGAGGGTTATGAAAGAAAGGTGGTGATTAAGCCGGCGGTGGTAGAGGCAAATCAATCAAAGGCTGACAAGAAAAAGAAGATAGCGAAGAAGAAATGATACTATAGGGTGTGAAAAGATTTTGGCTGTTTTTGTTTTTGTTGTTTTTGCCAACGCAATTGGGGAGGCATTTTTGGCCTGATTGGAGTAAGGTGGTGGGGATTAGGGTGGATTATCTGTCCCCTACTTTGTATTTTTTGGACTTGTTGTGGTTTTTGGTTTTTGTTGGCGGATGGAAAGAGGTAAAGGTAAATATAAAAAAATATTGGTGGGTGTTGGTGTTGATAGTAGTCAATATATTGATAGCAGAGAGGGATTGGCTGACGGTTTATCGGTGGGTGAGAATATTGCAGATGGGGTGGATGGCGGCTTATCTTTTTAAGAACAAGAAAATATTTGAGGAGCAGTTAATTAGAGTTTTGCCGATTTGGATTGTGTTTGAAAGTTTTTTAGGTTTGGGACAAATTATTTTGGGAGGCAGTTTAGAAGGGGTGTTTTATTGGCTGGGAGAGAGGAGATTTAGCTATAGCAGTATCGGGACGGCGCAGATGGCGATGATGGGGCACGGGATAGTAAGAGCTTATGGGACATTTTCGCATCCGAATAGTATGGCTGGGTTTTTGCTGGTGGCGGAATTGTTGTGGGTTGCTTTTAAGAAAAAAGAAAAACCGGTATGGTGGTGGATGGTGTTTTGGTCGGGCTGGGTGGGGATAATGTTGTCGGGTAGTAGAACGGTATGGCTGGCAAGCCTGGTGGCTTTAATTTTTAATTTCCAATTTTTAATTTTTAAACAAAATAAAATGAAACAATGGGGTTTTTGTTTGATTTTGTTGGGAGTGTTTGTGGTGGTGTTGGCAGGGGTGGGTAGTAATTATGTGGTGGCGGATTGGTTAGGAGGGTGGGATGGTGAAAGTTTTTTGAAAAGGTGGAATTTAAACATGACAGCTTTAAAAATGATAAGAGATAATCCCCTTTTCGGAGTAGGATTGGGGAATTTTTTGGTTAAATTGCCGGAGTATCAGAAAGACAATACTTTTTTCTGGTTACAGCCGGTACACAATTGTTTATTATTGTTGATTAGTGAATTGGGATTGGCCGGAATTTTGATTTTGGGAAAAATTGGCAAGAGAATAAATTTTAATAAGCGACTTTATAATTTTGTATTAGTGGCGATAATAGTAACAGGGATGGTGGACCATTACTGGTTGACATTGCCACAGAATAGTTGGCTTTTGGTTGTGTTTGGGGTGATGTTGTTGCGATAATAAATTTATGTTTGAGAAACCGTTGATAAATACCTTGGTGCAGATGGCGGGTAAAGGATTAACGATGGTTTTGGGATTGTTTTTGACGGCAATTTTGATCAGGAAATTGGGAGTGAACAAATACGGCTATTTTGTTTTGATCAGTTCTACCTTTATTATGCTGGATTCAGTAGCCGATTTTGGCAGTAAGATAATCGGGGTAAAAGAGATTTCGGCAAGGCCGGAGAGAGCCAGGCAAATTTGGCGGGATGTTTTTTGGTTTAGAATACTGATGGCAGGAGCAGCGGTGTTGGTGGGAACGCTGTTTGTATTGTTTTGGCCGGGATTGGCAGAGGTAAGAGGGGTGGCTTTATTAGCATTGATAGTAATAGTTTTGACGGTGGCGGCCGGGTCTTTGGAAATTATTTGGCAATGGAAGTTAAAGATGGAACTTAAGGTGATTGGCGAAGTGTTGTTTTCGGGTTTATTTTTATTGATAGTGTGGATGTTAAAAGACGAAGTAAGTTTGTGGGGAGTGTATGGGGCGGTGATAGCGGCTAGAATTTTGAGTTTGTTGGTGGCAATAAAATTATTTTTGGGGACATGGAAGTTTGAAGGAAAAAGATTTTTTGAGATTAATCTAAAAAGAATGAGGTCGCTTTTGGCGATTTGCTGGCCGATGGGAGTGTACCTGCTAATATTCACGTCGTACGACAGAGTGGTTGATGCGCTGATGATTGACAGATTTTTAGGGACGGAGGCAGTGGCCAGATATGGTTTGGCTTATAAGATTTACGGGGTATTGATTCAACCGGCTTATTTTTTTACGGCTTCGGTGTTTCCCCTGATGGCCCTCCACGGCGGGCAGGCACGCTTCGGTGGGCAGGCACGCTTCGGTGGGCAGACCCGACGAAAGCTCGCAAGCTCGCAATCAGCCGGGCAAGAAAATAAATTGTTTAGTAAATCGTTGGCTTGGTTGAGTTTGGGACTGTTACTGATAATTCCACTGACTTTTATATCGGCAGGGTGGATGGTTGGGGTGTTGGCAGGAAGTGAGTTTGACCAATCGGTGACGGTGTTAAAAATACTTTTGTTAGCGCTGGTGTTTGCCTACTTTAACCACCTGACCGGATTTCAGCTGATATCAAGAGGAGGACAGGGAAAAATGTTGAAACTGGGAATAGTCAGTTTGGCATTTAATTTCGGAGCTAACTATCTGATAGTGCCGAAATTTGGGATAAACGGAGCGGCGGGGGTGACGGTGGCAACGGAAGGATTGATGCTGGTGTTGATGACGATGACGTTGAGAACGTCACACCTCGGAGGAGTCAGACCTGCCTGCCGGCAGACAGGGCCCACCTCCGAGGAGTGAAAAATTTCTTGTGATGACGGATATTTGATAGGGTTTTGAGGCTTTTATAATGACGTATTTCCTTACTCTTTTTGCCCCAAAATACTAGTTATAACATTTTGAGGGTATTTGTTTTGAGGCTAAAAAAGCGATAAAGCTAAAATAATGACGATTGCAAAACAGTCAACTTCTCTATATGCTAGTTATGACGCTTTTCACATGCCGACAAAGCGAATTGAGGTGTTTGAAGAGGAGATGACATAAAAATAACCGCAATATTCCCGCAAGATAACCGTATGCCTTTGAATAAAACATGCAAGAAACATAGAATATTGATATGAATCCAAGTTTGCCGACAGTATTAATTTATGGAGTTGACAATTTTGTGGCTCAAAAGCTGACTTTGGAGATTTTGGGGAAAGACATGAATGTCATCGGAGTGGGGAATTGGGTATCTGGTTTTGGTGATTTGAAAAATTTTGCTTATGTAAATGATGTGTCGGAAATAACGGAAGTTTTTGCTTATGTGTTTGATTTTGTGGGCAGTGAACTGGTGTGGAAAAAGGCAGAAGGAATAGGGGCAAAAATTACGGTGATATGCAGTAACGATAAAGAGAGAAGTGATTTGATTGAGGAAAAGTTAAAGACAGTTGGGGCCAATTGGCGAATGATAACGGCTAGAGGAGTATATGGGGCGGGGATGAGAAGAAGAGGATTTTTGGCAGAAGCGATGGTAATGGCGGTAAAAAATCAGAATTTACTATTGCCGCCGGTGGAGGATAAATTCAGAATATTGGCGGTGGACGATTTGGTGGAAGCGATAATGAGAGCGACTTTTTTGTCGGGAACAGAGAAGGAATTTTTTTGGCTGGAAGGTAAAGAGACAGAAACAAAAGAGGTGGCCGAAACTTTGATTGACAGGGCAAAAATGACAAGATTTAAAGTGATGGAGGGAGAGAAGACGGAAAAAATAAAAAGTGACGAGGAAATAGAGGAAAATTGGCGTAAGTTAAGGTGGGAACCGAAGGTCAATTTTTATGATGGGGTGGAGGAGACTTTGCAGTATTTCTTTTCTAAAAGCGATGAGGAGAGCAGAAAAGGAACAGCCAGAGAAGAGGCGGAGGTGAAGACAGGTTGGCAAAAAATGGAAGTGGTGGTGGAGGATCCAATTGAAGAGGTAAAGAATGTAAAGATAAAAAAAAGGAAGATAAAAAAGGCAGAGATAAAAGTGGCGATAGAAGATATTAAACCCGCTGACAGTTTTGCAGTCTTGGCTGGCAAGGAAGAACCGGAGGTGAT
>CAZRAZ010000001.1:46003-70618 GCA_964598275.1 uncultured Gammaproteobacteria bacterium
TAATAGTGGAAGAGAGCGAAGAAGAAGAAATTGTTAAAAATAGAGAGGAAGCGGCGATACCAAAGGTGCCGGTGATTAAAAGAAAAAGTAGAAAAGAAATAAAGTGGACAAAATGGGTTTTCGGGGGGGTGGCGGTGGTCTTGATCGGTCTTTTAATAGTGCCGACGATTTGGGCGGTGGACAGTTATAGGCTTTATAAAAAAGCGGAGAGGGTAAAAGAAAAAATAATCAGTAAAGATTATGATGATGCTAGAGATTTAGTGGAAGATTCGGTTAAAAAGATTAGGTCTATAGAAGGGAGAATCAGTAAATGGGAACTTAATAAATATGATTTTTGGCGGAATTATCAGATAGTATTGAGGGTGGGAGAAGAAGTGTTTTATTTGGAAAAAGAATTAGTGGGGGTGGCCGAAAAGGGGGAAAAGTTAGGTAAAACAATTTTGGAGAATGGAGAGTTTGACTGGGGCGAAGAATATACTAATTTGAGAGGATCAATGGCTAGTTTGAGCGCGTCGATAGGGAGAATTCAGGCGAGACTGAAGGGGGATTGGGGGTTTTTGCCGGTAAGATGGAAGAGTTTGCCACAAAAAACGGGGAGAGACTTGGATGAACTAAGAGAAAAGCTGGATTTGGCAAATGAAATGATGGAGGTATTGCCGGAGATGGTGGGAGCCGGTGGAGAACGGCGGGATTATTTGGTATTACTGCAAAACGAGACAGAGTTGAGGCCAGGAGGAGGATTTATCGGTTCTTTGGGTTTTTTGTCTTTTGAAGATGGGCATTTGTTGGATTTTGAAGTAAAGGATGTGTATGAGGCTGACGGACAATTGAAGGGTCATGTGGAGCCGCCGGAGGAGATAAAAAATTATTTAGGAGAGGCGGGTTGGTTTTTGCGGGATGCCAATTGGGATGCTGATTTTACGGCGGCCTCGGAGAAGATTTCCTGGTTTTTGCAAAAAGAGTTAGAAAGAGAGGTTGACGGGGTGATTGGAGTTAATTTGGCGGTAGCTAAGGGAATTTTGGGGGCAATAGGAGAGGTGAATGTGCCTGATTTTGGAGAAACAATTAACAAAGATAACCTATATGAACAGGCGGAGTTTTGGGCAGAGGCTAAATTTTTCCCCGGCTCAAGCCAGAAGGCCAGTTTTTTAGGGGGGTTAAGCCGGCAAATGTTTGAGGAAGTTAAAAATTTAACGACAGAAAAACAATTGGCTTTGGTGATGGGAATGGTGGATTTGTGGGAGAAAAATGAAATACAAATGGCGATGAAGGATACAAAAGTGGCCGAGAAGATGGCGGATTTGGGTTGGGATGGAGCAATGTGGGTGGGGGAATGCGGGAAGGACCGTTGTTTGGCGGATTATCTTTATATTGTTGAGGCTAATGTGGGAGTGAACAAGGCCAATTATTTTTTGTATAGAAATATTGAACAATTGGTGGAAATATCGGAGAGATCAATTGCGAGAGTGTTAAAAATAAATTATGAAAATACGGCCCAGAACGACAGTTGGCCGGGGGGAAATTATAAAAACTATATGAGGATTTATTTGCCATTGGAGGCTAATTTAGCAGAAGTGGTGTTAAAAGATGGCAACAATCCGGCGGTAAAAAAAGTTTATGGGGATAATGAGATGAAGATAAGGCAGGTGGGAAACAAAAAGGAAATAGGGTTTTTGATGACGGTGCCGGTGGGGGAAAAGAGAACGGTGGAAGTAAGATATTCGAGTGTAATTAACTTGACGGGGGGAGATAAGTTCTCTTATCTTGGTTATGTGCAAAAGCAGTCTGGTTTTGGGGATACGGGGTTGGTAACTTTGGTGTCGCTGCCTGAAGGTTATCAGGCGTTGCAGGTGGAGCCGATGGCAAGTGTGGTAGGCGATAGGTTACTTTTTAATCAAAAATTAGATAAGGATATTAAAATGGGAGTAGAGATAGGAAAGTGAGGGAAATTATGTTTTTCAATCAAGACCACCGTTTTTCTCGCTCTGGTGAATCTGTTACCAGGTTCAATTTCGCTACGAAAAAGGTGGCCTTGATTGAATTATGAAAATTATGTCTACATATAAATTTTGTGTTTTTGAGAGCGTGAAAAGAAGAAATATGGTGAGAGTGAGGGAAAATTTTGTGTGCGAGAAGTGTGGAGAAAGAGTAATTGGAGATGGATATACCGACCATTGCCCAAAATGCTTGTGGGGAAAACATGTAGACGGTAAAGTTCCGGGGGATAGAGCTAGTAATTGTAAGGGTTTAATGGAGCCGATGGAGGCGGTGTATGAAAAAGGCAAATTTAAAATAAGCTATAAATGCCAGAAATGCGAGCATGAATTTTCCGTAAGAGAGGGGAAAAATGATGATAGAGAAAGGCTGATTGAATTGACAGTGCGGAGATAAATCGGGGATAGTGCGGGAAAAGGTCATGGTGAGTGCAATGATGTGGATAGGGTGGAAAAGTTGATAATGGAGATTTCCTTGATTTTTTTGAGGCGAAAGTCGTTACTGATAAAAAATGAGGCTTGGTGATGGATAGCGGTGGCAAGGTGGATGGCATCAGGTGTATTGATGTCGTATTTTGCTCGAATTTGGGCGGCGATAGTGGCAGTTTGAGGTGTAAAATCTTTGATTTTGACAATGGGGAGATTAAAAAGCTGGTGATAGGCATGAATAATGGAGGTGGAATTTTTTTTGAGGGGCAGGACCAGACATTCCGTTAGAGTGAGAGAGGAGATGATGACAGATGTATTATTAGCAAGCCAGTTTTTGAGGGCAAGTTGGGTGATGGGTGAATAGTTTGGGTGACCTTCGAGGTGATAGATCCAAAAATTGGTATCAACTGATACTATTTCCAACTTTTTCTTTCTTTTTGCAACCATTTTTTGCCTCCACCTTGTGATTGATATAATTTTTTGGCCAGACCCTTGGTGTTTACGATGATGTCTTGGTCATTGCCGGATTTTTTTATAATGATTTGATTGTTTTGGATGATCCAGGATAAGGATTGGTGACTTTTTAGGTTGAGATGTTTTTGGATGGGTTGGGGGATATAGGTTTGCATGTTGGAACTGATTTTTGTTTGGTGGATGTGAAGCTGATTCATAAAAGTATTTTATAAAACTTTTTATTTTGTATTTTTATAGATAGTTGATTGTAACACGAAAAAGAAAGGGGCGGAAGGAGAAGGACGGGCGGGTACGAAAAAGATAACTTTGTTTGAATTAAGAAATAAATTTATGAGAGAAGTGAGATGGGAATGTTATAATCGACATTATGGCAAAAAAGAAAAGTTTAGTGGATCAATGGCGGGAAAAATTGATGGGCAAGAAGAGAAAGGGGAAAAGGGACAGTGATAATTTGATTCCAAAGGAGATTCTGGATAAATTGCCGCCGGGAGTGAAGATTAAGAGAATCGAGATTGGACCGAAGCAAATATTAAGAACCTTTATTACCTTGCTTTTGATTTTTTGGGGATTATCGGTGGCGGCGGATTTATTTTTGCCGAAAGAAATAGTGCAGGTGCCATTGTCAAAAATTATTGAGGCAGTAAAGGAGGATAAGGTAAAAGAGATGGTGGTAAGCGATAACGAAGTGGCGGCGACTTTGAAGGATGAAGATAAGATGTTGATATCCTCGAAAGAGCCGATGGTGTCGATGAGCGAAATTTTGCAGGGAGAAGGAATAGATGTGGGGAAAATTAATTTTAGAGTGGAAAATAATAAGGGATGGAAGGCCTTTGGGGAAATATTATCTTTGGTGCTGACAGTAGGATTGCCATTAATGTTGATTTTTTGGATGTTTTCGAGACAGGCGGGTAAAGGAGGGGCGGGAGGGATGTTTGGTTTTGGCAAGTCAACGGCAAAATTATTTATTAAAGGCAAACAAAGCTTGAAATTTGCTGATGTAGCGGGAGTAGAGGAGGCTAAAAATGATTTGATGGAAGTGGTGGATTTTTTGAAACATCCGGAAAAATATAGAAAAATGGGAGCAAGAGCGCCCAAGGGAGTGTTGCTGGTAGGGCCGGCGGGAGTGGGAAAAACACTTTTAGCCAGAGCGGTGGCAGGTGAAGCAAACGTGCCGTTTTATTCAATGGCAGGATCGGAATTTATGGAAATGCTGGTAGGTGTCGGGGCATCTGTAAGCGGGGAAACTCCGGTGCTGGTGAGAGAAAAGAGGGGGGTGAGATTGGTGCCAGTGGCGGAGGTGGTCGATGCTTATTACAAGAAAGGGGAAAGTGAAATGATGAAGAAAGTGAAAGGTTTGAAGACTTTGGGTTTTGATAAAAAAGAGAATAAATTTTGGGGAACGAGATCAAAAAAGAGCAAAAAGTTGGTTTTTGGAGGTAGCGCTTGGAAGTCGGTAGAGGCGGTTTATAGGCATAAAGTGAAAGAGATGTATGAGGTTGAGTTTTTGGGGGGTAAGTTGGAAACTACCGGCGATCATAGTGTTTTTGTAAGGCGGAGCGGTTGGATAGAAGCAAAGCGAGTGGACGAATTGAAAAAAGGAGATATTTTGGTTAACTTGCCGATGAAGACCAGATATTGGGATGGGGATTTGAAACGGACTTTGCATAGGATTAAAGCACATAAGTTTAAAATGAAACTCGATGATTTATGGTTGAATGTGTGGCGGGATGATGAGGCGGAGTGGAAGAAATATGATTACGTAAGGCGAAATGCTTTGGGTTTGAAACAAAGCGAGTTGGGAGAGCAGGTGGGGGTGTGCCAGATGACGGTGAGTAACTGGCAGAGGGATATTCATGTGCCCAGATTGGTTTCAAAGAAGTTAGTCAAGTTGAATTTACCGGAAAAAGTGAAAGTGACGAAAGATTTAATGTGGCTTTTGGGGATTTATACAGCAGAAGGAAGAGGAAGCGGCAGATTGGAGTTTACTTTTGGAAGCACAGAGAAAGAATTGATTTTGAAGACGGCCAGGTTGATGAAAAAAGCGTTTGGTTTGGGGGAACCAAAGATAAAAGCGACAGAAACTAACAGTATAAAAGTGACATATTATTCGCATCATTTGGGAAGATTTTTTGGGCATTATTGTGGTAACGGCAGTCATAATAAGAAGATACCGGAGTTTCTTTGGGACTTGCCGAGGGAATATTTTTTGAATTTTTTGAAGGGATGGGTAGATGGCGATGGTTATGTTTATAGAGAGGGTAAATTGACCGGAGTGTCGGTGAGCCATAGATTAATAAGGGAATTGGCCTGGTTGAGTTGTATGCATGGGATTAAGGTGGGTGTTAGGGAAGAATTGATGAAAGGAGGACGAGTGATTAGGACTAAACCTTTACCGGATAGTAGGGCATGGAAGCTGATTATTGGCAAGACGAGCAATCCGTTTTTGAAAAAGAAAGCTAAATATCCGAGTCAGTTTAAGAAATGTTATATAAAAAAGATTGTAAAAAAGAAATTTGATGGTTATGTTTACGATTTGTGCGGAGTGGAAAATGAAGGGTTTTTTGGAGGAGAGAAGCCGATGTTGTTGCACAACTCCAGGGCGAGAGACCTCTTTTCGACGGCGAAAAAGGCAGGCAGGGCGATTATCTTTATTGACGAGATTGATGCCATCGGGCGGATGAGGGGAGGAATAGACGGAGGACATGGAGAAAGAGAACAAACTTTAAATCAGATACTGGTGGAAATGGACGGATTTGACGCCAATACGACGGTGGTAGTGCTGGCGGCAAGTGTTGTGGGAGAAACGCCAATTATGATTAAGGAGGATGACGAGGTACGAGTTGAGGGAATTGGAAGGCTTATTGATAGATATTTTGACGGCGAAGAGGAGGGAGAGGTGGAAGTGAAAGGAATAGAAACGTTGGGGTTTGAACGAAAAAAATATAAACACAATTTGCATAGGAAAAATTTGTACTTTAGTCACAGCGCTTTTAAGAAAGTAAATAGCGTATTTAGGCATAAAGTGAAGGAGATTTATGAAATTAAATATATAGGAGGAGAGTTGCGAGCGACGGGAAGTCATTCGGTTTTTGTTAGAAGTTATAAGGGTTTGGTGACTAAGGCGGTGTCAGAGCTAAAACAGGGTGATGTCTTGGTGGACGTTCCTTTTAAAGTGAATCGGACTAATAAGGAATTAAGAAAATTGCGGGCTCATAAGTTTGAGGAGAATTGGAGGATGGAGTTGCCGGTTTTTGATATTGAACTGGAAGAGGAATGGCAGGGTAAATATGCTTATGCTATGTTGGCGGTTGGTTCTCAAGGGGAAGTGGCAAAACTAGCCGGAGTGTCGCAAGGAACGGTTTCTAACTGGCGAGCGGGTGAGGGGGGTGAATTCCCTAAGAATGTTCGAGTGACAGCAGAGTTGTGCAGGCTTTTGGGTTACTATGCAGCAGAGGGGTATGCCCGATGGGAGGTTGATTTTTGTTTTTCAATAAAGGAAGTGGATTTGGTTGAAGATTTGATCAGGTTGGTGAAGGAGATTTTTGGAATTGAGCCAGATCGAATTGGACGGCAAACGCCAGGAGCGGTGAATATTATATATAGTGCGACACCTTTGGCTAAATTTTTGATAAAACAGGTGGGCAAAGGGGCGAGTCATAAACATATACCACCATTTTTGTTTGAGGCACCAAAAGAGTATTTTGTAGAATTTTTGCGAGGTTTGTGGGAAGGAGATGGACATCAAGATAAGAGAGGAAAGGGAGAGATAACATCAGTTAGCCAGAGTTTGATATTGGAGCTAAACTGGCTGGCACGAATGCATGGAATAAAGACTTATATGGGTGGTTTTGTGGCAAAGGAAGGTAGAAGAATAAATAGAGGTAAGCCGTTATCAGCAGTACAGGCGTATCGATTGGGGTGGGGAAAGGCGGCAAATCCATTTGAAGACTTTGAAATGGAAAAAAATTATCCAAGCAAGAGGGCGGTAGTGACTGAAGTTAAGAAAGTGCCATTTGAGGGGTTTGTTTATGATCTTTGCGGAGTGGAGAATGAGGCATTTTTTGGAGGTGAATCGCCGGTGTTGTTGCATAATACCAATCGCGGGGATTTGTTGGATCCGGCATTATTAAGACCGGGGAGATTTGACAGACGGGTGGTGTTGGAAATGCCGGATATTGAGGATCGGAAGGGAATATTGGCAATCCATGCTAAAGGAAAACCGTTTGTAAAAGCTTTGGATTGGGAGGCAGTGGCCAGGAGAACAGTAGGGTTTTCGGGGGCTGATTTGGAAAATATGTTAAATGAGGCGGCAATTAAGGCGGCGAGAGAAAATAAAACGGAAATTGCGATGGAAGATGTAGAAGACGCGGCTTTAAAGGTGAAATTGGGAGCAGAAAAGAGAAGAAAACAGACCGAAGAGGACAGATTGATGACGGCCTATCATGAAGCGGGACATGCGATAGTAAATTTTGTGGAAGGGTTGGATCCGGTACATCGGATATCGATAGTGTCCCGAGGGATGGCTTTGGGCTATACCCTGATTCCGCCAAAGCAGGATAGGGTGCATGAAACCAGATCGAGATTGATAAAACAAATGGCGATGGCAATGGGAGGAAGGGCGGCGGAGGATTTGGTATTTTCCGATTTGACGACAGGGGCGGCGGCAGATATCAGCCATGCAACCGGATTGGCGAGAAATATGGTGGTGGAGTGGGGAATGAGTAGTCTGGGGCCGGTGAACATGGGGCCACAGATAGATGTGGATAATTTTGGCAAGGCTTATTTTGAGCCAAGCAGTATTTCGGATAGGATGTTGGCCAGAGTGGATGATGAGATAGGAAAGTTAGTCAACGAGGCTTTTGAGAGGGCGAAGAGAGTGTTGGCGGCAAATAAAAAGAAGTTGGAGAAGGTAGCAAAGGTGTTGGTGGAGAAGGAGAGTTTGGACGAAAAAGAGTTTGCGGAGTTGATGAAGTAAAAGTAGAAACTCTAAACTCTAAATTCGAAATTCTAAACAAATACTAAATTAAAAATACAAAATCCTTTACGTGTCATTGTGACCCCGCAACGGCGGGGGTGGCAATCTTGAATATGGGCGAATCATGATTCGCCCCTGCAGTAATGATGGACATTGAATTAATGGTATTGTGAGGTATGAAAAAAAATTTATGGACTTATTTTGGTTTTATAAAAGATAGAGAAAGCGGGAATACATATTTGAAGAAAGCGAGAAGGAACAAGAAAGAAAAGAAGTATGTTTCTGACTTGAGAAAAAGGGAGAGAGGTCTTTCGCAATGACAAAATTACATCTCTTCGAGATTGATGATGCGTTGGAGGATGGCTAGGGAGGAGAGACGGATGGGAGCGTCTAAAAGAGAATTATTTTGAGGATGGCCGAGGTTTTTGACCTGTGAATAGGGAGTGTCGGAGGTATAGTTTATTATGCCGATGTCGAAAGGAGCAGAGTGGAGATCGACGATAGTATCTTTGGGAGTGGTTTGATCGTAGGCGGCTTGAGTGACGGCGGAAAGATAAGGACCGGATTCCATTTCGATTGCGGTAAAATTGTTTTTGGAATATTTGTCGATGAGGGCTTGGTTTTGGAGGAAGGTGCCGAGAACGGAAACGGCTTTTTGGTTGGTAAGAATAGAACCTTGAAAAGGCCCGCCGACAGCTTCGCAGTCTTGGCGGGTAAAGAAAAAAGAATTGAAACAGTTGTTGAAAAGATAAGTGTTCTGGGAGTGTTCGTCAAAAACGGCTTTGGGAATGTAAATGTCGCCGATTTCGCCGTTTAAGACGGCGGCTTTGCCTAAAATGTAAACACCTTTGATTTTTTCGACGTTTTGGAGGACTTCGGTTAAAATAAGACTGGCAGAAAAACCCAAAGGATAGTCGATATTAAAAATTAAAGCCTCGGATTTGGCTAGTTTTTTTGGTTTTTTGATTTTGAGAGCAGGATCGAGATTTTTGGTTTTGGCGAGAGTTTTGATGGGAATAATTTGGGTATTGATGTCAAGGTAGTGGGCAGAAGAAATATTGACGAGAGAGGAAGGAGAGCCGAGAAGATTTTTGAGGGAATAATTATTGCTGGAAACAAAATAGATAGTTTGACGAGACATGTGAATTTTGGGGATCGCTCCGATGCGCTCCCGATGCGCTTCGGGGTCGTTCGGAGTGCTCTCCACGGCGGGTAAACCTGTGGCAGTGACTGTGGCGATATTTTTCCACCACCTTTGAGTGGTTTTGGCATAGTCGTTCCAGGAACCGGCCAAAAGACGAAGGCGGAGATTGATAAAGCCCTTTTGGGCTTTATTGGTTTCGGTTTGGTAGGCGAGAAGAAGATTGACAATGTCGTCGGTGTCGGAAACAGAGGCGATAAAAACAGCTAAGGTGTGGGTTTTTTTATCAAAATGCAGGCGGCGGCGACGGTCGGAACTGGCGACTTGGGGCCAAGATAAGATGTTTTTGAATCCAGCTTTGGCAAAAACTTCTGGGCGTTGACCGAGGATGACGGTTTTGGTTTGGTCGATACATTTTGGCAGACGGGCAAGGGTATAAGCAAGGGCGTCTTTTGCACGAAGGAGAGATTTCATTTTAATAAAAGTGTTTTCGAGAGATTTTAGGGCAATTTCCTGATTGGATTTGAGGGCAGAGCGGTAGGCGCGAAGATGAAGTTCGATTGAAGAGATGGTAGACATGAGTTGATTATAGCGAAAAGAGAAAAGTGATTATTTTTTGGGAGGAAGGTCGATGATTTTGGCAATGAGGAATTTGTTTTGATAGTAGAGATCGTCCAGTTTTTTGACAGCTTTTTGCATGGCTTTGAGGCTGGAGAGTTGGATAAAAGCAAAATCGGGCTGAATTTTTAATTCAGGAATAGAGGTGGCAAAGCGAAAAGAGACAATGTCGCCAAATTTAGTGAAGAGTTTTTTAATGTCTTCTTTGGTAGTGTTTTGAGGAAGGTTACCAAGGTAGATAGTTTTTATTTGAGGTTGATTCATAGTTTTTTACAATATAGCCTGTTTATGTATTATAATATAAAACATGGACGAAAATGATAGAGGCTATCAAAGATATCTTGATGAACAACGAAGGCAGGAAGAGAGGGACGCTTTGTATGAAAGTCGGCAGGAAGCGGGGAGAGGAAAACAGGTTTTAAGGCAGTTGGGGTATGAGTTTAGAGGGGCGGATAATTTATATGCCAAGCTTTTGGCTTTTCCACAGGGGGAGGAGTGGCAGTCTGAAACCGGGGATAACGTGGCAGGAGAATTGTTGAGGTCGGCGTTGACGGATTCGGCGTTGTTGCCGAGATTAAGAGAGGGTGACAGAACTTTGGAGTATTCGGTGAGTTCCGGAGTAGCGCTGTTGATGGATAGAGTAAGAACCAGTTGTGAATATGTAGATGGTTTAGCGGCGGTGCAGGCAAGAGGACGGGATAAAATCGGACAGGCAATGACAGGATATATGGAGGCGGCTGACAGTTTGAAAGCAGTAACCGACGAAAGGCAGGCGATAAAACAGAAATTGGATAGTGCGGGTGTAGGTGATAATCCGCCATTGAGTGATGATGAGAGAGAGCAGTTGACTAAGAGATTGGTAATGGTTGAGATTGCAATGACAGATATGGGGATTAACTCGGGGATAAGAGAAGAAGTTTTGGGGGGAATATACAGGAATTTGACATTGGCAGGGGAGACGGGAAAAACGGTGAGAGATCAGACCGAAGCAAACGAGGTAAGGAGAAGGGTAATGAGTAAAAGAGAAACCATATTGAAGGTGGAAGAGGCGGTGAGGGGAGTATCAACATTACAGCATTTATTAAATAGTTATTTAATGGTAAAGGCAGATTTGAGTGGTTTGATAAAAATGGAATTGGGACCAGAAGCGCAGGTGGCGACACATGTGATGGGTGTGATATCACTATCTGACCATTTGAACAAGGCAACGACAATTGCAATGAGGGAGATGTTTAGGTTGGTTTATAAGGGGGGGACTGAAAGTAAACTAGCTTTACCGATATTTGGAGAACATGAAGAAAATTTGACTACGCGAAGATATACTCCATCGGAGAGAACCAAGTTTTTTAAGGATTGGGAGGAGTGTGTAGAGGTCGAGTTGAGGGAAAGGGGAATTGATGAGGATACTTTTAGATTGGCATCAGATGCGGTAAGTTTAACAACTGTGTTTACGGAATTATTTACGATGGGAGGGATGGCATATACCAGAGACAGAATAACAGGAAGGAAAATCTCAGTAGATAATGAGGGAGGATCAGGAAGTTTTTATGATACCGGAGATGTAGATACTAAAGATAAGACACATCAATTGCGTGATAGAAAGAGCGGGGAAGCAATGAAGGGAAGGGCGGCGCCCAGACCGGGAGTTATTAAGGGGCTGGTGCAGGAGTTGCAGTATAATATTTTCCAGTATACGGAAGCGTGTTTTGTAGACGTGAATGCGGATGGATCAATTACAAAAACGCCGTTGAACAAAAGTATTTTGGAGGCGATGACGGAGGAGCCGGTAGCGGGACAGAGGGAATATACTGTTAGAGATATGCTGTGGAGTTTGAAGGATGGAGCTTTGCAGTTAGCGATGTATTTTGCCTTTAGAGCGGCACAAATAGGCGAGAAATTAGATGAATTGACGACAGGAAGAATAAATGTGATTCAGGAATTGGGTGGTGGGCCGGAGAAATTAGTGCAAGACATGATTGATAGTTTGTTAGGGTTGCACAAAGCTTGGCAGATTATACCGTATGGGTCGGGAGGGGTGCGACCGTATTGGGGTTCATATGATATGGATACTGATGAGTCGGGGGAGACCGAGAGAGGCAAAATGAGGGCGAGATATGATCGGATGAAGATAATTGAGACGCAAAGGAACATGATAAATATTTTGAGTGACTTTTACAGAGGTGCGGTAGCAGGGCATGTTACTTCAGGGGGGTATATTGATAACCCTGACTTTAGGGGTCTTGTTGATTTGTTGCCGGGAAGAATTTATGAGAGAGTAGTTTTATATACAAATGTGATGACGGTTCAACAATACCATTTGGCGATATTGTTGGCAAAAAGCGAACAAGGAGGTGTTCTGACGGAAGAGATGCTAGAGGGTGATACACCAATAGCTAGAGCATTGAGAAAAATTTTGTCTCAAAAGAGGTCTGATGAGGCAGAGTCTTTGATAAATGTAGTGTTGCCAGGTGGATATGCCGCTTATTCTGCTGATGAGAGACAAAGAGACAGGGAATTGACCAATTTAATAAATGAATCTGCGGCAAAAGCAATGGGTGGAAGGCAAATGACTGATCATATGAGGAGAATATCGGGTTTGACTGATCATGCGGAAAGGGTTTAATAAATTAGGGGAATTTTTTACCTTGTGTGGCTCCGAGATTTCTGAGACCTGCTTGAGCGGCGCCGGCAATTTTACCAACTTGGGGTGGGGTTACATTAACGCCGGGAATTTTGCTAATAATATTGGAAATTTTTGTTTGTCCGGTAGTTGCAGCCCATTTTAGAGTTTGGTCTCCTCCTTGCCAGGCGCCTTCTGAAACAAGACCTCCAATAGGTTTGATTGTTTCACCAATAGCGGTGCCCCATGGAGATGGTTTGAGCATAAAAATGAATTCGGGGATCATTTTTGGTAGTTTTGATAGTAAAAAAACGGCGCCGAGACCGATGGCGGCGGCGGGAAGGCCACCGCTTAAGCCGGTGACGAAGTTTACCAGATTGCCGTCGGGATTCATAATGGAGGGCATCCAGACAGAACCACCCCGAACCAGAGGATTGTTTTGGATATTATCAATAATGACATTGACTAAAACTAAGAAGAGAAAAGAGATAGGAAAGACGGCTAGATGGGCAATAAGCTGGAAGAACCAGGTGCCAAAGCCGATTTTGGCTCCTGGAAAGGCGCCAAAACCAATTTCGAAAGGGGCAAGGATGATTTTTAGGAGGACGTTGAGATAAGCGACGATGAGACCAAAAAAATATTTTAGTTGCCAGATAAGAATGGCAAAAACGAGGATGAGTAACATGAGAACAAGGCCTGTTCCTCCACCGATGAATGCCCCTGAAATTTTTTCAGGAGAGAAAATAAATCCGATAACAGCGCCGATGATAGAACCCAGAGCGACAAGAGTGTTCATGGGCAGAGCTTTGTAGGATAAGTTATAAATGGCGCTTAAATGGGGAGAAGCTAGTTTGGAAAAGGTGAAATTGCCTGTTTCACGTTGATAATATCCAAAATAATCCCCTGTAAACAGGTTTTTATCGAAGCCGACACCTTGGACGGTGGTGTAGAGAAGGGCAAGGACCATGGTTTGGATAAGATTCATAAGATCGATTAAAAGGCCGGCGATGGCATAGGAAAAAGTGACGAGAATAAGACTGGTGATAATTTTGGGGACGGCGTTTTGGATGGTAACAATGGTTTGGGGACCGGTTTTGACCCGGAACATGACCATGAGGCCAATGATGATGAAGAAAAATGAAAAAAGAATGTAAATGATATTTCTAAAGCCACGCCAGATTTTGATTAGAGGCTGAAGAGAGTCGTAGCCTTGACCGTATTGAGCATAGGCTGGTTTGCCCAAAAAATCGTTTTTAATTTGAGCAAGGTATTGGACGCCGGAGGCAGGAAGAACGTAGGTTTGGGCGATAAGATTTTGGGTGGTGCCGAGAGCGCCACCGGGGAGAAAAGTATTATTGATTAGTTTGCCGGTATCGATGCTGGCTTGGACGTTATCAAGATATTGGGCTATTTCTTCACCGCCAACAAGCCGGGTGAGAATGCTCATTTGAATGGTGTCGAAAAAAGAGTCACCCCAGTTTTCCATGGTTTTTTCTATTTTTTTGTTAAGCCAGCGGCGGATAAAATTTTCTTTGGCTTGGATGGGTTTAGTGACAAAGAAAGCGGCGCTTAGGGATAAAATGAAAATAAAAATCCAGAAAAGAGGTTTGATTTTGGGTAAGAGAGGAGTGTTTTTGCGGTTTAGTTTGGAGAAGAAGGATTTTGCTGACATGTGAGTTAATTTTAGCATAAAGGATCAGGTTTAAAGGGAGCCGGTTTGCCAGTCGGCAGGTTGGAGCATTTTGGTGAAGGTCTCCTGTAAGTCATCGTTGCCGTAGTCGGGGAGACTGACTTTGCTGCCGGTGCCGGCAGAGTCTTTGTTTTTGATTTTTTCCTGTTCGTCGGCGGGAATAAAAAAAGAGAAAAAATCAGTCATGGTTTGGGTGCCTTTGGCTAGGCGGGGATCGTCAAGTTGTTCTAATTTTACTTTGGCAGTAAGGGTTTTTGGTTTGAGAAGATTGAGAATATCAGCCAATTTTTTGAAAAAGTTGAAAGTGACAGGATTGGTGGAATCTTTGGTTTCGTCCCGTTTAACGGTTTTGCAGACCAGTTTGTTTTTTCCTTGTTCATCGCCGGGAATGGCCAGAGCGGCAAATTGGGTTTCGAAAACAATAGCGCCGTTGGGACGCATACGTTCAACTTGCTTTTCTTGGCCGTCATCGTTTTTGATAATAACTTTAGAATTAGCGGAACCGGCAGTGGTGAGGTTGAGATAAGGAAAGGCAAGGGAGTGACATTGGTGGCTGGTGTCGGCAAGATAAACAGGGGTGCAGGAATCGTAGGGTTTGCCACAGTTTAAGGTGCGGCAGGGGTTTTTTTGACCGGAACAGAACCAGGCGATTTGTTCGTTTAGGACATGGCCGGATCGGGCTTGGGAAATGAGATCATTTTTGATTTTGTTTTGGAGGTCGCTCGGAGTCATTTTGTAAGCGGAGCTGATGTAACCGACAGGATTGTAGGAACCAAAGTTTGTATCCAGTTGTTCCTGGCTGGCGAAGGGATTGGTAACGGGTTTGAGATAAACGGTAAGCCAGCGATAAAAGTTGCTGTAGTATCCTTTTAGGTCTTTGATTTCTTTGGCGATAGAGCTGACAGTGCGGGGAATATAATTGCCGTCGGCATCTTTGGAAAGATCAAAGCTTTCTTTGATGGTTTGGTCGAATTCGCAAACAGTGACGTATTGGCTGTCTTGGGCGGGGGGATAGTAGTCGGGGGTTTTATTGAGGGGATTTAGGGGTTCGGGTAAGGGGGCGGTGGCAGGAATGTGATCGTTAACAGTGACAGGAGGGAGAACGGCAGATTCGAGCTCACAACTGGGAATTTCGAGACAGAGGGTGGGGGCTTCGCCGATATAAAAGGCTTTGCCAAGACTGTTGGCTTGAGAGAGAGCCATGAGAGCACTTTGTCTTTCAGAATCGTTATAGAAATGGGCAGAGGTGAGAGTAATGTTGGCGGCAGAGTTGCTTTTTTGGTAGTCACCGTTTTGAGGGCTATCGCCTAAAGTGGTGGATTGGCTGGCCATTTGGCCAATACTGACTTGGGCGGAGGGGTTGATGGACCTGATGGCAGAGGAAACAGCGGCAACCCATTGATTGTAGACAGGAGGGCAGGAGGTTTGACCGTCGCAGTGAGGTTCGTTGGCCAATTCGTAGGCAAAAAGAGAGGGATGATGGCCAATGGTATTAACAACAGTCCGAACATGAGGGAGATAGAACTGTTTATAGCCGTCTTGGTACCAAGAAGTGGGATCAGAGTGAATAGAGGCAGGAAGAATGTCGCCACTGCTGTTGCTGTAATCGGCCAGGGCAATAATGACCTTGATGCCGTAATCGGCGGCGATATCAAGAAAGATTTTTAGTTTGGCGGGGTCGGCGCGGTCGGGTGTGCCCCAAATACGAACAACCGAGGCGCCGCAGGAAGAGGAAAGATAACCAAGATGGTCGCGGATAGCAGCTTCGTCGTAGCGGGCCAGACTGTGAACATTAACGCCTAAAAATTTGCCGGAGAACTGATTTTTGAGCTCTGACATAGCTTGGCAGACGGGACTGTCTTTGAAAAAGGAATAAGGATCGTTTTCGAGAGGATTTAATTTACGATTGCCGGAGTATTGCCATAAGAGATAGCCGGAAGCGCCGGCGTCGAAAAACTGGCTGATTTGAGATTTAAGACTGTCGGTGCAAGTGGCGCCGGAGGGATTGTTGGTGGTTTCTGCGGCCAGGATTGCCGGGGGGGAAAAAATGAGGAAAAAAGATGAAAAGAAAAGGACCAGAAGTTGGATTGATTTCACAAGCAGATTATATCTTTATTTGAAGGGGATGACAAAGTCGAGAAGGTTGACGCCGGTAAAGTTGGTGAGGAATTTCAGGATAAGCCAAGAGACAATGATGCCGATTAGGCCTAAAAAGGAAGAACCAAGAGTGGAGGAGGCTTGGGCCAGTTTTTTTTCGTCGCCGCCCCCGAAGAGGTAGGAAAAAGCGCCGGAAAGAAATAAAAAAATAAAAACCAGACCGGCTAAAATAGTGATAACTTGAAGGACGTTGGCAAAAAGACATTCGAGACCTTGGATGGTGGCGACACCGTTGACAGCACAACGACCGCCATCGCTGGTGGTATGAGTTTCCCAATTTTCGATGACTTGGGCGTAGACAGGAGAGGCTAATTTAAACATTGGTAATTATAGTATAACAAGAGGGAAGAGGTAAAGAAAAACCCCGCCGGTTGGCGGGGTTTGAGCTTTTGACGAAGGGTTTTAGTTACGGGGTGAAGAATGTTGGAATGGTGATGCCTTCAATAATTTTAATACCGAAGACAAGATCAATTAACTTCATAATGGCCCAGGCGGCAAAGACAATGGCCAGACCAATTAGAGCATTGGTAATTTGGGCACGAGCGGCGGCAACTGCTTTTTCTTCGCCTTGGGAGGTAACCCAACGGAGACCACCCCAGACGAGCATAAAAAAGAAGATCAGAGCAACTACCAGCATTATTAGAGAGATGCTACCAGAAATTATACTGGGAATGGTTAATTTTTCCAGGTTGCCAAAGGTATCTGATCCGGTTTTTATGTTGATGACATTGCCAGCGGCGTAAACGGGGGCGATTAGGGCAAGATATTTTAATTTGTCGGTGATTTGTTTAATCATGTTTGTTTGATTGAATTTTTAATGATTGATTTATTTTAACAGTAAATTTTGAGAAATACTAATAGGGGTATGTTTTAGAGTAGATTAGGCCAGGGGATTTGAAGCTGTCGAAGGCCTTCGAGGCCAAAGATGATACCGACAAATTTGAGAATGGCAAAGATAGCAAAAACGGTGAAGAGACCGATGAAAGCGTTTAGGAGTTCTTCCCGGGCGGATTCGAGTTTTTTGGGATCGCCACGAGAATCCATAAGGCGAAAGCCGGCCATAACAAAGTGCCAGACAAAATAAAGGACGCCAACGATCATAAAAATGGTGACGACGGTGCTAAGAACGTTGTTAAAATATTCTTTTGGTTTGGTGACAGAGGTGTCGTCGGGTAAGACGGGGTTTTTGATAATGGCCTGGACGGGTTTGATTAGACTGATCATATTTTATAGTCCCATATTGGTAAACATTTGGTTGAGGTCGAAGATGTTGTCGAGACCAAGGAGGCTGGTAAGAAGAGATGCCAGACCCATGGCAATAACAATGACAGTCAGGCCGAGGATGCTTTGGGTTAGTTTTTTTCTGGATTCTTCCAGTTTGGCTTTGTCGCCTTCGGCGGCCATGTAGGAATAGCCGGCAAAGATGATGTGGAAGGTGAAATAGAGAACACCAAAAACAGTCAAAAGACCGATGATCATACTAATGGTTTTTTCAGTTTCGGTGGTGGCATTAGAACCAGGAGGAAGAGGTTTGAGGGGAAGAATTTGGTAGGTGATGCCGACGGCAAGAGTTCTAAGGTCCATAGATGACAGGATTAATAGGATCGATACCGGTGAGGCGTTTGGCCAGACCGGCAAGGATAAAAGTAGAGGCGACAACAAGAAGACCAAGTAGACTTTGCCAGATTTTGGCCCAGGCAGCTTCCATTTTTTTGCTGTCGCCGTTGGCCGTGATAAAACCATAACCGGCCATGATAATTTGGACAATTAAAGCTAAACCGGCAATAACGGCAGCAAATTTAATGAGATTACTAAAAAAAGTGAAAAGACCTTGACCTTTGGTGGGGGTTATATATTTGGTTATGCCTGGAGGGGGAGCGATGGTGCCGACAACGCCGGCAAGAAAAGGAGAAGTTATTTTTAGTTTTTTAGATGGTGGTGTTGAGTATATCAAGGCCGGTAATAACTTCTATTATTTGGATTATAAAGTAAGCTAGAAAAATGACAAGAAAACCAACAAGGGCGCTGGTAACGGTTTTTCTGCCTTGCTCGGCTTTTTTAGGATCGTTCCCGCCTGCACCAAGTATAAGGCTAATGCCGCCGAAAATCAAAAGAACAAGAAGAAGGATGCCGGCAATAGTAAGGGAATTATTAAGAATGATGGAAACGAGGGAGGAAAGAGTGGGGAAGGTGGCGCCCAGAGGACGGGGTCCCCAGGGGATGTTGCTAATATCGACAGCATAGACAGCGTGCATGATGAAATTATACTATAGTATGAGATGAGAAGAAGATGTAAATGGAGGGGCGAGAATGTTATAATGCCGAAGTTTGAGGAAAATACTTAATAGTTTAGAATAGAACCAGAATGATTAAAAAATTGATAGTGATGATAATGGCAGTGTGTTTGTGTGGAACACGGGAAGTAAGGGCGGAGGGGGCCAGTGACACGTCAAACGTGGCTAGCGACACGTCAAACGTGGCTAGCGAGAGCGCAATGATGATAACGCCAATTGAAGCAAAAGAAAATATTACAGAGGTGAGGAGCAGTGAGACGATTTATAGATTGGCATCAGTCTTGGAAGGAGAGAAGGTGGGCAAGTGGAATGGAATGAACACGGTAAAAAAGATTGTTTTGGGATCAATTGACAGGGGAGTGCCGGCCAATACAATAGTACTACTATTGTTGTTGCCGTCGGTGGCAACAATAATTTCCTTTTTGCACTATGTGTTTGGATTGTCCGGTTATGGAATTTTTATGCCGACAATGATTGCGATTGCATTTTTGGCAACAGGAGTGTTTGGGGGTTTGGTATTGTTTGCTTTGATTTTGGCAATAACGATGGTGTGTCGATTGGCATTAAGGAAATTTAAATTGCATTTTTTGACTTCGAGAACGATTAACTTACTATTTATAACTTTGGCTACTTTTGGATTGATGACGGTAACTTCGTATGTGGATTTGATTGATGTTTCCCAAATGTCGATTTTTCCGGTACTGTTTATGATTTTACTGGCAGAAGAGTTTACCAGAACCCAACTTTTAAAAAGCAAAAAAGAGGCAAAAAAATTGATGTTGGGGACCTTGTTTTTGGCCAGTATTGGAGCGGGGGTGATGAATATCAGAAGATTTCAGGAATTGGTGTTGTTGCATCCGGATGCGATGATTTTTTTGGTGCTGGCGATTAATTTACTGGTGGGCAACTATAAGGGAATAAGATTGTCGGAGATAAGTAGATTTAAAGGAGCGATAAGAGAGACGAAGAAGAAAAGTTAAAATTTTGAATCTACGATGTACAGTTTAAAAAAATACAGACGATTTTTGACCAAAAATGAGAGAAATAAGGTGTATTTGAAAAAGAATAAGATTGCCGGCAGAATGTTGGCGGACAGTAAATATAGAACGAAAAAAGTGTTGGCGGAGGCGGGAGTGGGAGTGCCGGAGTTGATTAAAAGGTTTACCAGCGCAAAAGAGGTAGATAATTTTGCTTGGGAAGAATTGGAGGGAAATTTTGTGATTAAACCGGTGTCTGGTTTGGGAGGGAGAGGGATTATTGTGGTAAGAAAGAGAGCAAAGTGGGCAGGAGAATGGCATTTAATGGATGGATCAATTATAACGATGGCCGATATTAAACGGCATTGTGGGGAGATATTGTCAGGAAGATTTAGTATTCATGGTATGGGTGGAAGTGTGCTTTTGGAGGAAAGAATTAAGATTCATCCGGTGTTTTTGGCGTTGACACGCTGGGGAACGCCGGATATAAGGGTGATTGTTTATAAGAGAATACCGATAATGGCGATGTTAAGGGTGCCGACGGAAAAATCGGGTGGCAAGGCTAATTTGGAGCAGGGGGCAATGGGATTGGGGGTTGATTTGGCAACCGGGATTACTACTTTTGGAATTGTGGGCAAGGGAGAGGAAATAAACAGCATTTATGACCATAAGAGGAAGAAAAAAAGAAAGGTAAATGGCATCAAAATTCCTTTTTGGCGGGAAATTTTGGAAACGGCGGTGAAATGCCAGATAGCGGTGCCGGATTTGGAATTTTTGGGAGTGGATATAGTATTGGACAAGGAAAAAGGGCCGATGGTATTGGAGGTTAATGCCAGATCGGGATTGTCGATTCAGATTTGTAATAAGGCGGGTTTGAAGGCAAGAATGAATAAAATAGAGGATTTAGATGTAAAGAGCGTTAATCATGGAGTGACTTTAGCTAAATATTTGTTTGCAGAAGATTTTTTTGAAAAAGTGGAAGACAAGGCAGCAAAAAAGATTATTGAGCCGTTGGAGATAATAAAAATTAAAGTAGGGAAGAAAAAGAAGAATGTGATAGAAGTGAGGGCAAAGGTAGATACGGGAGCATTTAGAAGTTCGATTGATGATGTATTGGCGGCTGATTTGGGCTTGCTTAAAGAAGATAATATTTTATACTACCGGCATTATCGGTCGTCGTTGGGAAAGCACAAGGACAGACCGGTGATAGGAATAACTTTTTGGTTAAAAGACAAAAGAGTGATGACGACGGTGAGCGTGGCCAGCAGACATAAGTTGAGAACAAAATTTTTGTTGGGAAGGAAGGATTTGGATGGGTTTTTGGTGTCGGCACAAAGAACAGGTGAAAAAGTTTTGAGTGATAAAAAAAGAAAATTAGAAATTAAGAAAATTAAAAATTAAATTTAGAAATTTATGTCAAGATTAAAGATGAGCAGGATTGCAGTGTTTTTTGGGGGAAAATTAACTCATCATTTGGGAATGGTCAGAAGGGCGGCAAGAAAGATGGGTGTGGCGTTGGATTTGATTTCTTATAACCGGGTTAGTTTTGATACGGTGACAAATAGGGTGCGTTTAAACGACAGAAATGTTGAACATTATGGGGTATTGTTTTTTAGAACGACAGGGAAGCACCGGGAAAGTGTGGATTTAATATTGGATGCGGCCAAGGAGGGAATAGAATCGGGCAGAATAAAAGTGATAGATCCGATTTTGGTGGAAAACAGAACAACGGCGACTTTGAAGGCTTATCAGATGCTAGCTTTGAATCGAGCCGGTTTAAGTGTGCCTAAAACGGTTTATGGGAGTTTGTTTTACCTTAGGGATAAAGGGATAAAAATGTTTTCCGGTTTTCCTTTGATAATTAAAGGGAGCGCGGGAAATAGGGGAGAAAGGGTTTTTATGGTGAAGAGTAGCGATGAACTGGAAGAACTGATAATGAATTTGAGAACTTCAGAGGTGAGTGAGGGCAAGCGATATTTGATGCAGGAATATGTGGAAAATGATGGTGATTTTAGAGTGTTGGTGTTGGGTGATGAAGTATTGGGAGCGATGAAAAGAAGTCGACAGGAAGAAGGAGAATTTAGAAACAATTTTTCGGCAGGGGGAAAAGTGGAGGCGGTTGATTTGCCAAAAGAGATTAAAGAATTGGCGGTTAAAGCGGCGGGGGTGTGTAAGGTGGCGGTGGCAGGGGTGGATGTGGTGTTAAGAGACGGAGATTGGAGTAAACCGGTAATATGGGAAGTTAATAAGGGACCGCAGTTTAGTGGTTTTATGAAGGCAACGGGAATGGATGTACCGGCAAAGATTGTCAAATTTTTAGTAAATTTGAACAATCTTTGAAATCTCAAATTCCAAATTACAAGAAACAAACAATGATCAAAACTATAATGATTAAAGTAGAATACTCCGATGGTCCTCCTAAAAGTCGGACATACGGAGTGGTCAATTATTAGAAATTAAATTAAAATAAATGGTGACCAAAAAAATATTGATAATGACCATGTCGGAGAGTCAGAGTCAGTATGAGACAGAAAGGGTGATTGAAGAAGCGACTAAAATGGGAATAGCGGCTAAAAGAGGACTGTATAGGGAATTGAGTTTTGATTTGATTAATGGAGCGACGAAAGTTTTTTGGAAAGGGGAGGAATTGGGGAAGGAAAATTTATTGGGAGTGTGGTTTAGAGTAGCGGGAACAAAGTCGGGGAAATATGTGTTGGCAAAGAATATGATGATTAAATTTTTGAAAGACAAGGTGTTTTGTGTAAACAGTGAGGGTTATTTGCGTTGGCAGAGGATGGGAAAGATTTTGCAATATATGGAATTTGTGAAAGCGGGAATTCCGGTGGTGCCAACAAAAATTTTTTATACCATGGATCAGATAAGAAACAGCAAAATCAGCGAAGATTTTGGCTGGCCGGTGATTGTTAAACACGAAAGAGGTTTTCAAGGGAAAAGCGTGAAGAAGTTGGATGATGAGCAAGAGATGTTGAAATTTTTGACAAGGATTGATGATAAAAATTTAGGAATGTTTATGTGGCAGAAATTTTTGCCGACTAAGTGGGACTTGAGAATAATAGTGCTTAAAGGAAGGGCGATTGGAGCAATGAAAAGGACAGCCGTGGGGGATGAGTTTAGAAGTAATTATAGTTTGGGAGGAAAGGTGGAAAGTTGGGATTTGTCTGCCGGGGATAAGGCATTGGCGGAAAAAGTGGCGGTAATGTGCGGCTTAGATTATGGCGGAGTGGATATTATGAAGGATAATGAAGGCAAAAGTTATGTTTTGGAAGTTAATCGTCAGTGTCAATTTAAGGGGTTTGAAGAATCAACAAAAATAAATGTAGCAAAAAAAGTGGTAGAGATGATACTGAATAGATAGCTAATTTATGGTAGATTTATCTATGGTGTCGACGCGCAAATTAGTGGTAATGGGATTTTTGGTGTTGGTGTTGGTAGCGGGCATGTTAGTGGTGGAGAAAAAACAGGATGTGAGAAAAGGGGCTGAAGTTGGACCGACGGTGAGTTTTTTGCCAGTAAATTTAAACATGTCTTTGGGAGAGACAGTAGTGACAAGCTTTTTTTTGGATACTAAGGGGATGAAATTAGCCGGAATGGAGGTACAGGTGAGTTATAGTAAAAATGAATTAAGAGTGGTGGAGGTGACGAAAGGGACGAGCTCCGGGTTTTTGGGTGATTTTTTAAACAGCAGTAATAATCTTGTGACCAGTCATGTTGATGAGGGGAACGGAATAATTGATTTGGGTGTTTTTAGTTCGGAAGAAGATTTGACTAATTTGCCCGAGGGGATATTGTCTTTGTTTAAGATTACTTTTGAAGCCAAAGCATTGGGGACTGCCAAGGTTAAACTAAATGTTAGTTATGATAACTTGATGGTGAAACAGGTAGGAACTGACGTTTCTACAACGGAGATTGGCGAGTGGCAGGAAGCAACTTATGTGATTGCCGGTTCTGGGCCGACGGGAACCATTAGTTTGACGCCGACGGCAACGGTATCTCCTGCGCCAACAGTGCCAGTTTTGGAGGAAGCAGTACTTAATTTTAAAATGGCCTTTACCGGACTAAAAAGCAAAGATGCCGTTTGTGGTCAGAACTGGCCGGTGGGTGTAGTTGTGTTGGGACTGGAGCAGGGAGGGACAGCGGTTTACACGAATGTAGCTTTAACGGCGACAAATGAAAAAACGACCAAAGGGGAAGTAATATTTGAGGCTAGTTTTCCATTGAATAGAGGTTATTCAAATTTGGGCAACGCGATTTTTATTAAAGGGCCGCAACATTTACAAATGAAGTATGGAGAGGATGGGCAGACTGACTTTTATAGCAAGGAAGGAGGAGAGATATTGTTGGGAATGGATAAAAATGAGATAGTGTATGATTTTTCCGGATATTCGGTGTTGGCGGGAGATATCAGTGGAGCAACGGCAGGAGCGCCTGATGGCAGAGTAGACGGTAGGGATTTTTCTTATATCAAATCGAAAATTAGTGTGGTAAGACAAGATCCAATTAAAACAGAGATGGTTAGGGCCGATTTTGATGGTGACTGTATGGTGGGGAATGTTGACTTGGCAATTATGATGTTGTCTTTGACGGAAAAGCTGGGTGAACTGTATTAAAATGATATACTAATTCTTGTTTTGGGCAATTAGCTCTCCGATGGTAATCGGAGTAGGGGTAAACCCTACATTTGGTTAGAGCACTCCGATGTAACATCGGAGGGGTCGGTCCGATGAGGATCGGACTCCGACTGGGGTCGGAGAGAGTAAAATTGCAAAATTAACATTACGGGCAATTAGCTCAGTTGGTTAGAGCACCGTCCTGATAAGACGGGGGTCGGAGGTTCGAGTCCTCCATTGCCCACTGATGAATGGTTGGGTTTATGTTTTACAGAGTTTAAAAAATGACAGGTATTATATTGGATGTTCTGAAAATCCAGAGAGAAGGGTGAATGAGTTTCATAATTTAGGAAAAGTTAAAGCTACTAGATATATGAAACCGTGGAAATTGGTATTTATGCAGAAATTTTTGAATATGACGGAGGCGAGACGAGTTGAATATAAAATAAAAAGCTTTAAATCCAGAAGAATAACAGAAGATATAGTTGGAGGTCGGAGGATTTTGGGTTAGAGCACTCCGATAGAATCGGAGGGGTCGATCCGATGAAGATCGGACCATTGCCCACCAAGTTTGGCTTAACCCAAGATGATTTGGCCAAGAAAGCGAACATAAAATAT
>CAZRAZ010000002.1:0-3917 GCA_964598275.1 uncultured Gammaproteobacteria bacterium
GTCTCGACCGACTGTTTGGCGGCTTTTTTACTTAAGTGGGCTTTTTGGGCAACGATTTCGATAAGGTCTTTTTTGGTCATTATCTGTTTAATTTTTAATTATCTATAATTTAACCGATTTGCTGGCAGAATGCAAGAATTATGTGGCTGTATTCACCGCATTATTTTTGATTTTGCTACCAATAATGACGCTGCTGGTGCGTAATTCCCTAATAACGGTGACCTTAATTTGACCGGCCCATTTAGCTTCTTCTTCCAGTTTTTCTGAAATATTATGACTTAAAACAACGGCCTGATCATCGCCAACCTGACCCGGATCGACAATAACCATAACTTCGCGTCCGGCTTGATAGGCAGCAACGCTTAATACCCCAGGGAAAGATTTGGCAATCTCTTCAATGTTTTTCATTCTTTTTAAATATTCCTCGTGAACTTCGTATCTGGCACCGGGTCGGGTGCCGGAGGCAGCATCACCAATATGGACAATAACCGACTCGATTGAAGAAAATTCCTGGTCTTCATGATGCTGAGCAACACAGTCAATAATACTGGCAGGAACTTTATACTGCTGGAGAAGACTAACACCAAGATCGATATGAGTGCCCTCTTGGTCGGAAATAACTTTGCCGATGTCGTGAAGCAGGCCGGCAAGACGAACGGTTTTAACATTGGCATTCAACTCTTGGGCAATAGCGACGGCAATTTTAGTGACTTCGATGGTGTGTTTGGCCAGGTTTTGACCATAAGAAAAACGGAATTTGTACTGACCAACGTATTTAACCAAATCAACCGGTAGATTGAAAATACCGACTTCCTGACAAATTTTTCTGCCTTCGTTTACCAAAATGCGGTCCATCTCGGTTTTAGTTTGGGCCACAATAGCTTCGATTTTTACCGGCTGAATTCGACCATCTTTAATTAGCTTTTGAAGAGCGATTTTGGCAATTTCCCTTCTGGTGGAATCAAAAGAAGAAATACGGATATCGTTGCCTTCGTCAAGTTCGAGTTCGACTCCGGTAACCTTTTCAAAGGTATGGATATTGCGGCCTTCCCGACCAATAATTTTGCCTTTGATTTTTTCGTCAGGCAGAGTAATTGTAGAGACGGTATATTCGGCTACATAGTCAGTGACCCCGTGACGAATACTATCAACAATTATTTCTTTGGCCAACTCTTCTTCTTTTTCGTGAAGAACGTCTTTGGCCTCGGTGATTTTTTGGGCAATCCAGGAAGTTAATTTTTTTTCGGTACTGCTGATAACTAATTTTTTAGCCTGATCCAAATTAAAATTGGCGATGGTTTCTAATTTATCAAGTTGTTTTTTGTAAAGTTCGTCTGTTTTGGCTAACTTTTCTTGGACTTCCTGATTTTGACGGTCAAGATTTCTTTCTTTTTGAATAAGAAATTTTTCTTTTTCGTCTAGGGCTGACAGTCTTTGGAGAAATTGCTGTTGCTGTTGGCGAAAAACAGATGAGTGGCGGGGTTTAATAGGAGCAGGAACAGGCTGCCCAGAAATAGGTTTGGATGGGGGCGCTGGCTGGGGCTGACGATGTAAAACAACCCGGTTTTTGAAACTCGGCGGCGAGACAACTTTGTCAACTAATTTTTTAGGTGGAACAGACGGTTTGCCTATTTTTTTGGTCGGATGCCAAAAAGCAGCCTTGATGGTGGAAAAAAAATTGATCATATAAGACTCCCCTATTACCTTGACAAGATTAGCCTAAGAAAAAGACAGAACTGTTTATTTTTGAGAAAAAAGTGAAAGAAAACAATTGGACATAAACGGCTAATTTGGCTAAAGATAATAAAAATTTATAAAATGGTTAAAAGGACTTGTCTATTTTACGAAAAATTTAGCAAATCGTCAATTGCTAGTTTTATATCTGAATAGGAAAAAGCGCGACGACAGAGAGCCGAAATGACTTTGTTTTTTTGCTTAAAATCGGATAAATTATATTTTTGGTATTTTTTTTTGATGATGTTTTTGATAATTTGTTTTTGGCAATCGGGGGAAACGGCTTGGGGAGGCAAAAGATTAGGGTCTATTTGGTGATGGATAAGAAGCCGGCGTAAGTAAGAAGCGGACTTAAACGGGTGTTTGCGGATGACGGCATCGACAAAATCTGTGGGTTGAAGAAATTTTTTTTGATTTAAAAAAGCAATGGTCTGACTAATTAGCAAATCTGATTTGGTGAAATTTATGACTTGGTGTTTTTGAACCAGTCGACCTAAAAAACGAGTCAGTTTAAGGGTAATTTCTTTTTGGCTTTTAGCGGAAATGGCAATTTGGCGAAGAGCATAATTTTGAAGGAGAGGGGTAAAAGACAAAAGACAAAGGCCGGAAAAAAGGACCGGGCTTATTTCCTGATCAACCTTGAGATTAAATTGGTTTAGATTTTTCAGATCAAGGGGCAGGGTAGACCGGTCGGAAAAAGACAAAAGGGCTTTTGAAGGAAAACGAGGGGAAAGCTTGATGGAAACAATTTTGGGCATTTATTTTTCTGTTGTTTTTGATTCAGGTTCCGGATTTCTGACTTTCTGCCAAATAGCCTCGGTTAGGCTTTTGACGACTTTTGGCTGTTCACTTAAATAGGTTTTGAGGGCTTCACGACCCTGAATGTTTTGATCGCCAACCTTGAAAAAGGCACCGGACTTGGTAACCAGACCGTGCTCGATGGCTAAATCGGCTAAGCTGCCGTAAACAGAAATGCCTTCGGTGTTCATAATGTCAAATTCGGTTTGCTTAAAGGGCGGAGCGACCTTGTTTTTGACAATTCTGGCCCGATGCTGTGAACCAATAGAGGCACCGGAGGAAGTTTTGATGTTGGCAATTTTGCGTAGATCAATTCTGACGGAGGAATAAAACTTTAAAGCCAGACCGCCGGGAGTGGTTTCGGGGTTGCCAAACATAACTCCGATTTTTTGACGGAGTTGGTTGGTAAAGATAATCACGGTTTTGGATTTGGAAATAGCGCCGGATAGTTTTCGCAGGGCCTGGGACATTAACCTAGCCTGAACGCCCATCATGGAATCGCCCATATCGCCTTCAATTTCGGCCCGGGGAACCAAGGCGGCAACCGAATCGATAACAATGACATCAACGGCATTGGAGCGGATGAGGGTTTCGACAATTTCTAAGGCCTGTTCGCCGTTATCGGGCTGGGAGATAAGCAAATTATCAAGATCAACCCCAACCATGGCGGCCCGCCGGGGTTCGAGAGCGTGTTCAGCATCGATAAAGGCAGCAGTACCCCCCAATTTTTGAGCTTCGGCAATAACGTGCAAGGCCAGGGTGGTTTTGCCGGAAGCTTCGGGGCCAAAAATTTCGGTAACCCGACCGCGAGGCAAACCACCAACACCCAGAGCAATATCTAAAGAAAGACAACCGGTAGAAACAACCTCAACGTTCATATCTGTTCTATCCCCCATTTTCATAATGGCGCCTTCACCATATTCTTTTTTGATTTGTTCCATGGCCAGAAGGACGGCTTCGGTTTTTTTTGATTTAAGACTATCCGTGTTGGTTTTTTTAGCTTTTTTGGGCATTTTTTTGGGTTTTGAATTATTTTGTAACTTACTAGTGATAACAAATGTAAAAAGGTCCGTCAAGAAGCAAAACCCGAAGAAAAACCGAAAAGACAAAAGGTTTCGGAAAAAGTTATAATCAGAGTGTTTGAAAAACAACGGGGATTGGCCCCGCAGTGGCGGGGCGCAATGTTTTGACAACAACGGGGATTGGCGCAATTGGCTAGCGCGCTTGCTTTGGGAGCAAGAGGCTGCAGGTTCGAATCCTGTATCCCCGACACTGATACAGGACCTTCGGCCTTTGGCCTACGGCCTGTATCCCCGACCAAGTTAGACATTTTGAAAATTAAAAATCCCGAGGTGTCTAGCTAGCACACTCCGGAGGTGTGTTGG
>CAZRAZ010000002.1:4017-47290 GCA_964598275.1 uncultured Gammaproteobacteria bacterium
TCATCACCGGTTAAGTCAATAATGTTGTCAATAAATTTTCTGGTTCTTTGATCATATTTTTTAAAACTAGGAATAAGACCCAACTCATAAAAGGCCATTTGGATATCGGCAGTATTGGGCGAAAGGGTGCGGGTTCTAATTTCAAAAAGAGCCTTGGTGCGATCCGGATGATCGTCTAAACGATAACGAAGATTGGTAAAGGGAAGCAGTTCTTCCCGGTTAGCGTATTTGCCGTCAATGATAACAACATCGCCCTTTTTGATGGAAAAAGATTGGTTCTCATATTTCTTAGTTTGTCTGTCGTAAGCGTCTTTTATCAAAACAGAGAGCGATTTTCGATTTGACTGACAGAATTTGCCGATGGCAGTAAAAAGGCGTAAAACTTTAGCTTGATACCAATGATCTTCCTCCTCTAAAAAAGGCTGGTTGACCTTGATTTTAGAAGCTAAAGAGCCGATTAGCTTTTTGTCACGGTCAGAAAGTTCCTGACCAGTGGCTCTCTTTTCAACAGCGGTACGCCAATCTTTTTTCTTCAAAAGAAGATCGAGACCAATGTGGATACCTTTAATATCCCGAAGCTCTAGATATTTTAAAACCTCTTGGGCAATAGTAGTTTTACCGGAACCGGAAGGACCGTCAATGGTAACCACAAAAGTTTTGTCTTGACCCTGTCTTTCTTTTAATCTAACGATTTGGTTGGCAATACTTTCAGTAACGGGGCGAAGCTTAACTTTGAAATGTTCTGCTTCAGAATAGTTAAAAGGTTTGCCGGTGCGAGGGTCGATGGGGGGATGGCCATAAAAACCGCGAGCTTTGGCATAATCGTCTATTAATTTGGGCAAAATGGCTGAATCGTGTGTGTTTCGGTAGTAGGTAGAAGAAACTTCCAGATCAATGTATTGGCCCTTAATGATGGTGGAAGGAAGGGAGCTGGGATATTTATATTCTTTTCTAACTTCTTGGCCGATTTTGTCAATCTCGGGCAGGGTAACAACTCGGCCGTAATCCCCTCTTTGAATCCAGCCCATGGTAACTTGGTGCAAAGAATTTTGAAAATTGAAATTTCTGGCTTTGGCGGCGACGTATTGTTGATGGAAATATTTATAGACCCGGTCTTTGTTTTCAAGTCCTAAAAGATAAAAAAGGGCTATTTTTTTATCCTGGTTAAGAGCGAGAAAATTGTGCATTTCGGCCGAACCTTCTTGTTCATTGTTCGGCTCACTACCCAAATCGGTATAGCGATAAAGAGGATAAAAATAATCTTCGATCATTTTTTTAGTGACAAAGTGGCGGTCCTTGGTGGGAACCCGATCAGTTTCAGGAAAATCTTTGTATCTAATTTCACCTTGAGAGCGCCAAACAACGGTATCTAGGTTCAATTTGTTTTGAGCCATGAGAGTAACCAGAATGTGACCCCACCAAAGAGGGTTGCTGGCAATTGGGAAAAATCCAACCCGAAGAGGACGGTTGAGAGAATAAAATTTTGAAGATTTTGGTTCCTGGCTGTACTTGAGGCAATTTAGGTCAATGAAAGGGTTGATAACACCGGTCTTGGCTTTTTGGTCAAGGGAGTAAAAGGTGGCGTTAATAGCGCGATAAAGCCGAGACAGAAAAGGTTTTTGCTTACCGGCAACGTGGGGATCAGCGGTTTCAATTTCGTGTCTGATATAATCCCAAGCCTTTTTGATAACAGCTTGAGTTTCCGGGATTTTTTGAATCATCGTTTTTAATATAACACAAAAGCAAACACCGGCCGAGGAAGTAATAAAATAGCTTATAACTTCTAACTCCCGAGGTGTCTACCCCGGCAGTGGCGGGGCAGGGCTAACCAACTTAAGGAGGTTGGTTTTAAAAAAGGGTGATAAGAAAAGCTAAGGAGAGGGTGTAGAAGGAAAAAAGATAGAGGTGGCGGGAAATAAATAGCTTTTGGAGAAGACGAAGGCAAAAAATACCAACAAGAAGGGTGATAAGGAAGGATAGGGCAAAGGGAATGAAATCAAGACCGATAAGATTACCAATTTGGTCATAACTTAAAACTAGGGCACCAAGCGAGGCGGGGATAAAAAGAAAGAAAGTAAATTGGAAAGAGGCGGCGAGAGGTAAACCGACTAAAAGGCAGGCAAAGAGGGTGGAAGCTGAACGGGAAACTCCGGGGAAAAGGGCTAGGGCTTGGAAAAGACCAATAATAAGGGCCCTTTGCCAATTAAGGGATTGATCTTTGGGCGTGATAAATTTTTGGGAAAATAAAATAAGGGAAGTGATTAGAAAAAAGAGAGGCAAGTATTGGGTTTGGGAAAATAGCAAATCAAGAGAGTCTTTGAAAAGAAGGCCGATGATAGCGGCGGGGAGAGTGGCAATGACAATAAAAGGCAGTTTGGTAAGAAAATTTTTGACTTGGTGACGGAAAACAAAGAGAACTGAACCGAGAGTAGCGGTGTTTAGGAAAACGTCCAGGGATAGGGAGGGAGAAAGATTGAAAAGAGATTGGGCTAGATTAAGATGGCCGGAAGAAGAGACAGGGAGGAATTCGGAAAGGCCCTGGATAAAGGAGAGGGCGAGTAGTTGTGATAAAAGCATAGGTAATTGTAACAGGACGTCGTCACATAGATCACACCATCCGGCAAATCCCTTCCACAAATCGTCACACCTCCGGGGAGCCAAAGCTCACCCCGGAGGAGTGACTCACCTCGGAGGAGGGGCTGGTTTAGCGTTTGGGGGATTGTTTTTGGCGGCGGGCTTTGCCACCGGTACCAACCATTCTTCTTTGGCGTTGGCGGGAATCAACGGTCAACAGTCCAGCCTGACGAAGAGGCAGACGGAAATCGGGATCGGTTTTTAAAAGGGCTCTGGAAATAGCTAAAGCCAAGGCTTTTAACTGCCCCATTTTGCCACCACCAATGGCCTTGGCGACAAAATAAAACTTTTGGGCGGTTTTAGTAACTTCTTGAGGTAAGTTGTAAATGTCTTTGGCTAGGTCGTCGGGGAAATATTTTTCCAAGGACTTACTATTAATTTCTGAAGCGGAGGTTCCGGGAAAAAGTTTGACGGTAACAACGGCAGAGCGGCGGCGACCGACGGCATAGGTGTACTTTTTTTTGGTAGTTGAGGGCATAGTTTTTATTTTTTAAATTTGTCAGGATATTGATGACTGGCATCAATAAAAATTTTTAAACGGGTTAAGCGTTTTGATCTTAACTTGTTTTTGGGCAACATGCCACGAACGGCCAGATAGATAACCTGACGGGGATCTTTTTTGAAAAGCTGTCTTAAAGTTAACTCTTTTAGGTTGCCGGTGAAGCCGGAGTGGTGGTAATAAATTTTTTGATCCAGTTTTTTGCCGGTTATTTTGATTTTGCTGGCATTTATGGCAACAACGTAGTCACCAGCATCACAATTGGCGGAATAGTCAACTTTGTGCTTGCCGATTAAAAGAGGGACAATCTTGGTGGCGGTTCTGCCCCAGGATTGGCCCGTCAGGTCAATCAAATGCCAAGAGCGATTGATGAGATTACCTTTAACCACCGTGGTTTTTTTATTTTTCATCTGGTTTTGTTTTTACTTTTTTAACAGACTTAGTTTTGGAACCGACTTTTTTGATATCATCGGCTTTTGGGGCAGGAGTAAGATGATAGGGTTTGGCAAATTCCAATTTGACAATAAGGGCATCGTCGCCCTGCCTTTTTTTGACATTCCTGGCTTTGGTAAAGTTTTTAGTTTGGTCTTTAAAAGCAAGAGTAACGGCAGTGATAACCTGATTGGTAAAGGTTCTGTCTTGAAAAAGAGCAAAAAGGCGATGGCGGGAATTTAAATCCCCTTTTTGGCAAAGACGGCAGAGTTTTTCGATTAGGGGGATAACCGCTTGGGCTTTAGCATGAGTGGTATTAATGGCGCCGTAAGTAAAAATAGCCTTACTTAAAGATTTCAGGAGAGCTTGTCGTTGGTGGTGGGTTCGTCCGAGTTTCTTGCCCGAAATTCTGTGTCGCATGATTTTTTAGATTACCAGGATAGCTTTTTATTTTTTAACCAGGTATCAATAATTTTTAATGATTTTTCGCCGACATTTTTTGCCTTAGCTACTTGAGAACGACCATCTCTGACCAAGCCATCGATGCTGGTGTAGCCGGCTTTTTTGAGAGCATTGGTGACCCGAAGGGGCAACTCGATTTCTTCGATAGACATGTCTTTGGTCATGGAAAAGGGAGAAGATTCGATGGTAACCACTTCTTCTTCAAATTCTTTTGGGTCATAAATTTGGACTAAAGAATCAACCAACTTTTTGGCGGCCAGTTTGATGGCCTTAAGAGGATCGATAGAGCCATCGGTCCAAACATCAAGGGTCAAAAGGTCGTAGTTGGATTTTTTACCCAAACGAGTGGGTTCAACCTGATAACCAACTTTAATGACGGGGGTAAAAGCAGCATCAAGAATGATTTCGCCACTAATAGCGGTTTTTTGCTCTTTGGCCATGGTATAGCCAAGACCTCTTTCGACAGTTAATTCCATCTTTAGGTTGGAAGTCTTGTCAGACAGAGTGGCTAAATGTTGGTCGGGGTTGGCGACCCGACAAAGGTCGTTGTCGATGATATCGGCGGCAGTGACAAGGCCGGCGCCAGTTTTGTCAATCTTTAAAACAATCGGTTCATCTTTTTGGTAATTAAATTTGACCTTTTTTAGGTTAAGAGAAATTTCGACTAAATCTTCTTTTACTCCAGACAGAGTGGTAAAAAGATGGCTGGCACCGGTGACCCGGATACGGGTAATGGCGGCACCGGGAACAGTGAAAAAAAGAATACGGCGAAGGCTGTTGCCAATAGTGTGACCCAAGCCACCAATTAAAGGTGATAATTGATAACGACCGTAGCCTTTTTCGGACTTGACGGTTTTGACTTGAAATTTGTTTGTATCTACCATTTTTGTCTCCTTTTATCTTGAATAATATTCAATAATTAAGTTAATGTCGATAGCCTGATTAGTATGACTTAATGAGGGCAGGGCAACAACTTTAGCAGAATAATTTTTTTTGTCTGCAAGTAACCAATCGGGGGTTTTATAATCTTTTTGATCCAGACGAAGAGTGCCGGCAAAAAGTTGACTAACTTTTTTATCAAGAGATATTTCGTCGCCAACTTTGACCAGATAAGAAGAAATATTTAGTTTTTTGTCATTAACAAAAACATGGCGATGAGAGATAATCTGTCTGGCGTGGGTGCGGGAAAGGGAAAGGCCGGAAAGACAGAGGAAATTATCTAGTCTTCTTTCCAAAAGAATTAAGAGATTATCACCAATTAAGCCAGGGAGGGTTTTGGCCTTGAGAAAGTAATTTCTGAACTGGGTTTCATTAACACCATAAATCCTTTTGGCTTGCTGTTTGGCTTTAAGTTGAAGACCAAAGTCGGTAGTGCGGGATCGTCTTTTGATACCATGCATACCGGGGGGAACTGCACCTTTTTTTTCGATGGGGCATTTGGGAGAAAAACAACGTTCGCCTTTTAGATACAACTTGGTACCTTGGGCTCGACAAAGTCGACATTTGGTATTCAAAGTAATTCGGCTCATTTTTTTAGGTTTTTCTTTGTTTGGGGGGACGGGGACCATTGTGAGGAATGGGGGTAATATCAGAAATCATTTCGACCTGAAATTCCCTTTTGGCACGAAGAAAACGGAGAGCAGCATCTCTGCCCAGACCCGGACCTTGAAGATAAACGAATAATTTTTTGACACCGAGAAGATAAGCATGATTAAGAGCTTTTTCGATGGCGGTGGTGGCGGCAAAGGGAGTTGATTTGCGGGAACCATTGAAGCCGACCGAACCGGCGCTAGCCCAAGCGATAACATCACCATTTTTGTCGGTAACAGAAACGAGGGTGTTGTTGAAGGTAGATTTAACGTAAAGTCTGCCGATGGATAAATTGTGAACGACCTTGGTTTTTAAATTATTTTTTTCGTTCATTGTGTTATTCTTCTTTTTTGGCTTCGGAGGCGACAGCGTCTTCGGTTTTGCTCCAAGCTTCTTTGGTAAGCGAGCCAACTGTTTTTCTTTTACCCTTACGGGTGCGAGCGTTGCTCTTGGTTCGTTGACCGCGAACCGGTAAACCACTAATATGTCTTAAGCCCCGATATGATTTGATGGCGATGAGACGAGAAATTGATTCTCTAATTTCTCTTTTTAGATCACCTTCGGTTTTGAAGGATTCAAGAGCCTGACTAAGATTGGAAATTTCGGTACGGGTAAGATCTTTTATTCTAGTGTCAAGTTTTATACCGGCCTTTTGGGCCAGTTTAATAGCCTGGTAGCGGCCAATGCCAAAAAAACGAGTCAGCCCAATTTCGGCTCTTTCATGGTCTGGTATGTTAACACCGTTTATTCTCATCCTTGTTTTTGGGTGTGCCGTTTTTCGGAACAAATAATGCGTCTGGCGCCACGACGGATAACAACTGTACATTTTTTGCAACGACGGCGAATGCTTGATTTTACTTTCATATAAACTTTGGTATTTTACCCTAAAAGCCTGATAATATCAAAGACTAATTTTTTCTAATAACGATAAACAATTCTCCCTTTTTGGCCATCGGGGCTTAAAACCAGGGAAACCTGATCGCCCGCCATAATGCGAATCCGATGTATTCTTAGTTTACCGGCTAAATGGGCAATTATTTTGCAGTCTGAATCAAGAAGCTTGACCCGAAAAAGAGTATTGGGCAAAACCTCGGTAACTAAACCGATAACCGTATCTTGATTATTTTGGCTCATTTATGAAATTTTTGAAATTAATAAATTATCTATTTTTTGACAGATGTCGCTAAAAATTGGCTCGATGGGACGATTGCCGTCGACGGTGAAGAGTTTGTCCTGTTGTTGGTAGTGAACAAGAATAGGTTTGATGGTGGAGTCATAAGAAAGTTGACGAGCGGCAACAGCCTTCAGGGTGGAATCACTTCTGTCTTTGGATTGAAAATCTTGACCCATTTTGGCTCGGCGGGCATTAATTTCGGCAAAAGTGACAGCCAGAAGAATTAACAGAGAAAAACCTTGATGATTTTTATCCAAGTGTTTTTGAACTTGTTGCCCCTGGTTGAGCAAACGGGGAAAACCATCAATGATGAAATTGTGGTTGTTGACTTTTTTGTCCAGGGTGTCGATTAAGATTTTTAAAACCAATTCGTTAGGAGCCCACTTACCGGCATTGACAAATTTTTGGGCTTGAAGACCAAGGGGAGATTTGGCGGCAATTTGGTCGCGTAAAAGTTGGCCCATGGAAAGATGGGTTAAATTATATTTGTCGGCAATTAACTTGGCCTGGGTTGATTTGCCGCAACCAGAGGGGCCGATGATAAAAAGATTGAGGGCGGGAGGGGTGTTCATCGCTTTTTAATATGATAACTTATCGTAGTTGTGAGTTTGAACAATGTTTTCTATTCTTCGACTAAGTTCGACAACAACAGAGACAACAATTAAGATGCTGGTGCCACCGACAGTAAGGGTGGAAATATTGGTAACTTTTTGGATAAGGGAGGGGGTAACAGCAATTAAGGCTAAAAAGAAGGCGCCGATAACCACTACCCGATTTAGAAGATAGTGTAAACGTTTTTCGGTGGCAAGACCGGGACGAATGCCGGGGATAAAGCCACCTGACTGGCGAAGCTGATCGGCAATATCTTTTGGTTTAAAAACAACGGAAGTATAGAAAAAGGTAAAGGCCATAACCAAGAAAAAGTAAAAAACGATGTAAACGGAGCTTTCGGGCTGAAAGTAACGGCTAATAAAGCCGGCTATGGCGGAAATAGTCGGCTCCCGAACCTTGACTAAAAACTGAGAAATAAGAGAGGGGACGGTAGCCAGAGAGACAGCAAAAATAATGGGCATGACGCCGGCGGTGTTAATTTTTAGGGGTAAAAAGGTGGTTTGGGCTCTTCTGGCATAGTGAATGGGAATTCTTAAAACCGCTTCTTCGACAAAAATAATAGCAAGAATAACTAAAAAAGCCAGAGTAAGAAGAATCAAGAGATTTAATTTGGTTTGAGGTTGACTAAAATCACTGACGGCAAAGGTTTGAATAAGGCTAATTGGCAGACGGGATATGATGCCGGCAAAAATGATCATGGAGACACCGTTACCGATGCCATAATTGTCAATTAGTTGACCAAAAAAAATCATGATCATGGTACCAGCGACCATAGTACAGATTAGACTGATTAAAATTAAAGGGGACAAAGAATCGATAATGCCCTGCGAACGTAAGATGCTATACATGCCAAATGATTGAACAAGAGCAATAGGAATGGTGGCCAGGTGAGTGTATTGATTGATTTTGGCGCGACCATATTCGCCTTCTTTGTTTAGTTCTTCCAGAGCGGGAACGACCATGGTTAAAAGCTGGAACATGACCGAGGCGTTAATGTAGGGAGCCAAACCAAGGGCGACAATGGAAAAATTAGCCAAAGTACCACCGGAAAACATATCGAGAAGAGAGAGAAGCTGGTTTTGAGAAAAAAACCGGCTTAAAAGATTTAGATTAACGCCGGGAACCGGAATGTGAGCCAGAAGACGAAAAATCACCAGGACCAGAAGAGTAAAAAATAGTTTTTTTCTTAAAAGCGGAGTTTTTAAACCCTGAAGATAAATTACCGAAGCTTGACGAATCTGATTCATCATTGATCGACCTTACCTCCTGCCTTGACTATTTTTTGAATGGCAAGTTGACTTAAAGAAATTTTTTTGACGATGAGAGGTTTGGTAATTTTACCCCCGGAAAGAATTTTTAGAGATAGTTTTATTTTTGAGGGAGAAAGGTTTAGTTTTTTGGCTAAACTTTGAGGAGTAACGATGTCGTTTTTGGCAAACAGGGAATCGAGCCGGGAAAGGGTGATAAGAAGCGGGGTTTTTTTGGGTAAAAGACGGTGCTTACCTCTTAAGAATGGGGTTCTTTTTATCCATGACTTTTTTATTTTGGAACCATCAAAGGTGATTTTGGTTTTGCCTCTGGCTTTGTCACCTTTGGCCCCACGACCGCTGGTATGACCACCCAAACCGGAACCATAACCACGACCGGGGCGTTTTTTACTTTTGGCAACAAGCGGATTAAGGTTACTTAGGATATTCATTTTTTGGCAATAAGGACCAGAGCCTTGAAAGCGGCCCAAACATTAATTGATTTATTTTTTGAACCAATAATTTTGCTAACAATGTTTTTGATACCTGAAAGTTCAGCAACGGCACGAACTGATCCGCCGGCGATAAGGCCGGAGCCGGGTTTACCCGGACGAAGAAGCAAGAGAGCCCCTTTGAATTTGTATTTAATGGATGAGGGAATGGTGTCGTTTGTTAAATTAAGAGTGATTAAAGATTTACGGCCACGACTGATGGCTTTTTTGATGGCATCAGAAACATTTTTGGCTTTGCCCAAACCAACGCCGACACGATTTTTTTTGTCGCCGGTAACCACCAGAGCAGTAAAGGAAACTTGATTACCACCCTTGGTTTTTTTTGAAACCCGCTTGATTTGAACAACTTTGTCTTCAAACTCTTCGATGACTTTTTCAAATTTTTGGTTTTGATGAGGCTGATTCATATCGTAGATTAAAATTGTAAGCCTTGTTGACGAGCTCCCTCGGCTAAAGACTTGACTCTACCATGGTAAAGATAGGGGCCGCGGTCGAATCTAATTTTTTTAATGTTGACTTTGAGGCATTTTTGGGCAATGTTGGCACCGACAGCGGCGGCTTGTTGCATCTTAGGACCCTTGGTTTTTAGCTCTTTGCTGGAGGAAGAAACAAGAGTACGACCATGCTTGTCATCGATGACTTGAACCCAAATATGAAAATTGGAACGAAAAACACTTAAGCGGGGAAGACCTTTGTTTTGAGCCAGTTTAGATCTGACTCTTAGACTTCTTTTACTTTTTTTGTTTTGCTTAATCATGGTTTAGCTTTCGGTTTTGGCGGCCTTGCCTGGTTTAATTTTAATATATTCATCGGCATAACGGACACCTTTGCCCTGATAAGGTTCGGGTTTTCTGATTTTTCGGATATTACTGGCTAACTGGCCAACATGGATTTTGTTGGCTCCGGAAATTTTCAATTTAGTTTCGGCGTCAACGACAACAGTAATACCTTCGGGGATATCAACTTCGACAGGATGAATAAAACCCAAGCTGAGGACTAATTTGTTTCCGGAGATAACAGCTTTGTAACCGGTGCCCCTGATCTCTAGATCTTTGGACCAAGGATTTTGAACACCCTCTACCATATTACTGATCAGAGCTCTAATAGTACCGTGGTTTGATTTGGTTTTTTTGTCGGTAGAAAGAGGATAGACCATGATTTGATCTTTTACTTTTTCTACTTTTATTTTGACGGGCAAGCTTAAAGATAGCTGACCCTGGGGACCGGAAATTTTGACGATACCTTCGGCTTGACTATAAGTGACCGTGTCGGGAATAGTGATGGGCATTTTGCCGATTTTTGACATGTTTTTTAGTTAATCTGGGTGATAATTTCTCCGCCGATATTTTGCTTGACAGCTTGAGGGCAGGACAAAAGACCTTTGGAGGTAGAAATAATAATTAAGGATTGTTTGGAATCACCCCAAGGCAAAGAAGTGGCTTTTTGATACCAACGACGACCCGGTTTAGAAAAAATTTTAATAGTTTTAATCAGAGGAGACCGATTGGCGTAGGCCAGTTTGACAGTAATGGTCTTTTTGGTATCACCAGCAACTGAATAATCGGTAATCAAGCCGTGTTTTTTAAGAATTTTGGCTAGATCTAGGCAAAAATTAGAATAGGGAGCAACCAAGGTTGGCCGGTGAGCCAGGGAAGCATTTTTGATTCTGATTAAGAAGTCTATTGAGGTTGAATATAACATGTTTTTTACCAACTGGCCTTTTTAACTCCAGGCAGTGATCCTGTTTGGGCTAGGCGACGAAAACAAAGACGACAAAGACCAAAAAAACGGATAAAACCACGAGGTCTGCCACAAATCTGACAACGATGGTGATAACGGACAGAGTATTTTAGTTTTTTTGTCTCTCTGACGATTTTTGCTTTGTTAGCCATATTTTTATTTTTTTGTAAAAGGAAAACCTAAGGCGGATAATAACATTTTCGATTCTGCTTTTGAAGAAGAGTTTATATTTAAAGTAATCTGGACGGAACGGATTTGAGTGATGTTGTCCAGACCGACTTCGGGAAAATAGGTTTGATCTTTGATAACAAAGTTATAGTTGCCCTGGGCATCAAAGGAGTCGACTGATAGGCCCTGAAAATCGCGTAAACGAGGCAGGACTATGTTGAAAAGCTTTTCAACAAAATCATACATTTTTTGACGGCGAAGAGTGACCTTGTAGGCAAGAGGTTCACCGGCTCGAAGTTTAAAGCTGGCAACAGACTTTTTGGCACGACAAAGACGAGGTTTTTGACCGGTGATGTCGGTAATTTCTTTTTGGGCGGAATCAAGTTGTTGTTGGTTATCTTTTGACTGGGAGCAACGATAGTTGATAACCACCTTTTGAAGACGAGGCAGAGACATGGGGTTTCTTTTTGGACCTAAACTTTCCAGAAGTTGTTTTTTGGCAATAAGGGCGATGTTAGACATGGTTTATGCTTTGGCCGGAGAAGAAGTAATAAGAGAGTTACATTTTTTGCAGAGTCGATATTTTTGGCCTGATTTATCAATTTTGTAAGCTACTCTGGTAGTTTTTTGACAATTGGGACAGACTAAGGCCAGCTTAGAAACAAAAATGGAGGCTTCTTTTTCGATAATACCGCCGGACTGGTTTTTAGAGGCTTTAAGATGTTTTTTGAACATATTTAAACCCTTAACAAGGATTTTTCCTTTTTTGGGAAAACAGGCGAGAACTTGGCCGATACGACCGTTATCTTTACCGATTAATATTTTCACCTGATCACCTTTTAATATTTTCATCAATAGACCTCCTTGGTTAAGGATACAATTTGAGTGTAGCCAAGTGTTTTGATTTCGCGGGCAATTGGGCCAAAAATACGGCTACCACGAGGATTGTTTTGAGCGTCAATAACAACACCGGCGTTGTCTGAAAAACGGATATGCGAACCGTCGGCTCGGCTAATTTCTTTTTTGGTGCGAACCAGGAGCATTCTGACTTTATCTTTTTTGGCAACGGCGCTGTTGGGAGCGGCCTCTTTGACGGCGGCCAAAACAATGTCGCCAATGCCAGCGCTTTTGTGTTTGGAACCCGTGTAGATTTGGATTATCTGGACTCTTTTAGCGCCGCTATTGTCAGCCGGTTTGATAATGCTTCTTAATTGAACCATCTTTTATTTAATAATTTCTAAAGTAGTAAATGTTTTTCGTTTACTTTTTGGTTTGCACTCGGCTACTTTAACCATATCCCCCACTTTGGCAGATAAGTTGTTGTCAACCAAAATTTTTTTGGTTTTTTTGACAATTTTTCGGTAGACGGGGTGAATACTCTTGTAGCTTAGCAAAACCGTTAAGGTGTGTTGCATTTTATCAGAAATTACCTGTCCAATAAAGGTTTTGGCTGATTTTGGGTCGGTTTTTTTAATTTTTTTCATTTTGTTTTTGGGAAATAATGGTTAACACCAGAGCCATTTCATATTTTAATTTTTTGAAGATTGAGGAGTCTTTGAGTTGGCCGTTGCCGTGTTTGATGCGGGATTCGACCAGTTTTTTCCGGGCTGAAACAAGAAGAGTATTTAACTCGGAAATGGTTTTTTGATGGTATCCGATTTTGTCTGATTTTTTCATTTTTTTTCTATAATTTTTGTTTTTATCGGCAACTTAGAAGCGGCGATTTTCAGAGCTTCGCGTGATTGCTCTTGAGAGATACCGCCGATTTCGAACATAACCCGACCGGGCTTAACCACGCAAACATAACCGGTAACATCTCCTTTACCGGCACCCAAGGGAGAACCGGCACCTTTTTGGGTAATTGGTTTGTCGGGAAAAAGACGAACCCAAACGTGACCACCTCTTTTGATATGATGACTAATGGCTCGTCGGGCTGATTCGATTTGATTGGCAGTAACCCAAGTACACTCAAGCGCTTTGAGACCATATTCGCCGAAAGAAACCAGGTTGCCTTTTGAAAGGCCACGCATTTTACCCCTGAATTGTTTTCGATATTTGGTGCGTCCAGGTTGTAACATGGTAAGTTACTTTAAACATAAATAAACTTTTACGCCGATGTAGCCCGATCTGGTGGCTGAAGGACATTGATGATAATCAATTTGGGAGCGAATGGTGCTTAGGGGTACTTTGCCTTGAGAAAATTTTTCCCGACGGCTAATTTCGGCACCGTTGATACGGCCGGAAAGGATAATTTTGACACCCTTGGCTCCGGCGCTAATAGACCTTTCCATGGCACTATTAACAGCCCGACGATAAGGCATTCTTTTGCTCAACTGATAGGCAATTTTTTCGGCAATTAATTTGGCGGAGAGATCGACAGCTTTAAATTCTTCGACCTGAATATCGATTTCCTGTTTTGACTTAGCTCCAAGTATTTTTTGTAATTGTTTTTTGGTGTTATCCAGTTCTTTGCCCCCACGACCAATGGCTAAACCGGGGCGACTGACAATTAAGGTTATCTTGACTTTTTTACTGGAGCGGCTGATTCTGACCGAAACAATGCCGGCGGAATAGAGTTTATCCTGAAGATAGTCTCTGATCAATTTGTCTTGGAGCAGAAGACCGGGGTAATCTTTTTTGCTGGCATACCAAGACGATTGCCACTCGGGACTAGAGTCAGTAGTCTCTAGTCTAAAGCTGATAGGATTTACTTTTTGACCCATTTTAGTTAATTTTTATTTGATTCATTTTTAATGAGTAAATTGCCAATTAGAGAAACAGAAAAGTGACTGTGTCTTTTTTGGATAAGACCGCGAGCAAAACGGGAACCGTGAGATTTGTCCATTCTTTTGAATTTGGGACCATCGTTAACCGTGATTTTGCTAAAGATAAAAGTGCCGGGATCCAACTTGTGGTTGTTTTTGGCATCAGCAACAAGAGATTGGATGGCTTGATAAAGAAAGCGGGATTGGCGATTATTTTGAAACTTAAGCTGGGTGATGGCAGATTGAGGTTTTAATTTTTTGATATCGGTGACTAAAAGGCGAAGCTTTCGTGGAGAAAGTTTGACATTTTTGTTGACATAGGTAACTGTTTTTGTCTGTGGAAGCGCAGTGGTGGTTTTGTTTGAGGTGGATGTCATTTTTATGTTTTTTCTAAAACCCGCTTAATAATACGACCGTGGCCTCTGAAGGTTCTGGTGGGAGAAAATTCACCAAGGCGATGACCAACCATATCTTCGGTGATATAAACAGAAATAAAAATTTTGCCGTTGTGAACAGAAAAAGTTTTGCCAACAAATTCCGGAGGGATTTGACTATTTCTGGCATAGGTGACAATGGCTTTATTGTCTTTGTTAAGACCGACTTTTTTTAGTAATTTAGGATCAACGTAGGGTCCTTTTTTGGAACTGCGAGACATACTTTATTAATTTCTAATTTTTAATTTCTAATGATTAAGCGATTTGAAGCTTTCTTGCGCTTACGGGTAATTTTACCCATAGCCGGTCTGCCCCAAGGAGTTTTGGGATTCATACCAATGGAACTACGGCCTTCTCCTCCGCCGTGGGGATGGGAATCAGGATGTTGAGCGACACCTCTAACTGTGGGCCGAAAACCTCGGTGTCGACTATCGCCGGCTTTTTTAAGTTTTTGGTTAAAGTGGTCGGGATTACCAACCTGACCAATGGTGGCTTGGCAATTTCCGTTGAAAAGTCTGATTTGACCTGAAGGTAATTTTACCACAGCTTTGTCTCCGTCGAGGCTTTGAATAAAAGCGGCAGAGCCGGCTGTTTTGACTATTTGAGCGCCTTTACCCGGAAAAAGCTCTAAAGCGTGAATAGCCAAACCAATGGGAATATTTTTTAGGGCAAGACAATTACCGTCTTTTATGGGGGCAGAATCTGAACTAACAAGCAGATCACCGATTTTAAGTTTGTCGGGGGCTAAAATGTATGATTTTGAGCCATTTTGATAAGAAAGGAGGGCAATATCGGCACTGCGGTTGGGATCATATTCAATAGCAATAACTTTGGCTGTTAAATCTTTTTGGGATCGACGCCAATCTATTATCCGCAAGTAGCGCTTGTGTTCACCGCCACGATGCCTGATGGAAACATGCCCTTGAGAGTCACGACCGGAGTTCTTTTTTTTGATGGTTTTCAGGGGGTATTTTTTGGCCATTTAGTTTTTGATGGATAAAATTTTTATTTTTTGATCAGAAGCAGTATAAATAACAGCTTTTTTGCGATTAGGTTTTTGAATGGGAACTCTTTTTTTCCAATCGGTTTTTATTTTTCCCTTAACAACGGCGGTTTTGACATTGGTGGCCGGCACAGAAAAAAGGGTTTGGAAGGCAGATTTAATTTGATTTTTGTTAGCCTTGAGACTGACCCAGAAATGATAACGATTATTTTCTCTGTCGGCTAAAGCTTTTTCGGTAATCAGGGGTCTTAAAATGATGTGATTAAATTGCTGGTGGCTCATTTTTTTGAAGGTAAGTCTTTGATGGCTTTGACTGAAAAAATCAGATGATTTTGCTTGGCCAATTGATAAGCGGACAAGGAGTTAAGATTGAGAATGGTAACAGAAGGAAGATTTTTGAAAGCTCTTTTGACCGAAACCAGAGAACGACTGGTAATAATGGCCAGTTTTTTGCTATCGGTCATGTTTTTGTTATTGGTTTTCAATTTGTTAAGAAAAAAAGAGGCTGTTTTGGTTTTTGGTTGAAATGAAGACAAACCTTTGACGGCAGTTATCTTTTGATCCAGAGCAAACTGGGAGAGGACTGATAAAAAAGCCCTTTTTTTCATTTTTTTGCTCATTTTAAGATGATAGTTTTGTTGACCCCGAGGACCATGGGCAATACCACCACCGACAAAAATAGGGGCTTTGGCAGAACCATGTCTGGCCCGGCCGGTACCTTTTTGGGCCCACATTTTTTTAGTAGTACCATGGACTTCGGCCCGATTTTTAGTCATGGGGCGGGCCCGACGCTGATTATTAAGATAAGACCGAACCGATTGAGCGATCAAAGACAGAGAGATTTTTGCTTGAAAAATAGATGGAGGAAGAGCAAGACTGTTTATTTTTTCGGCATTGATATCAAAAACGGCTATTTTCATATTATTTTTGGGAAGAAAGAATAAGCCAGGAATTAAAATGCCCGGGAAGAGGACCGGCAAGACTGATCGTATTTTTATCGGTATCAATGGCGATAACTTTTAGATTTTTGATGGTTTTTTGAGTAACACCGTAATGACCCGGCATTTTTTTGCCCTTGATGACGCGACCGGGGGTTTGGGCTCCAATGGCACCGGGAGCGCGACCACGATCAGATTCGCCACGACCGGGCTGACGATGAAAACCATGTCTTTTGATAACACCGGCAAAGCCATGACCTTTGGTAATCCCGGTAACAGTAATCTTGTCGCCGACGGAAAAGACAGCATCGATAGCAACAGATGAGGCAATTTGGGGTAGTTTGGCAGAAATGGGTTTAAATTCAATAAAACCCTTGGGGGTAATTTTAAGTTTAAGGTGTGAAAGTTTGGCAGAAACTGCATTTTTTTGACGATGACGATGGCCATAGGCAAACTGAATGGCTTGATAACCATCTTTTTTGATGTCTTTTATTTGGGTAACGGTTAAAGGCGGGCAAGAACAGGTGGTGACAGCCAGACGATGACCGGCAGTAGAAAAAATACTAGCCATATTTAGTTTTTTGACAATAAATCCTGAAATCATAGTAAGCTTACATTTTAACTTCTATCTCGACGCCGGAGGGAAGATCTAGGTGTTGAAGACTGTCAACAATGCGTAAACTGGTATTGGTAATATCGATTAATCTTTTGTGAATTAGAATCTGAAAATGTTCCCGAGCATCTTTGTCGGTATGAGGGCTGGTTAAAACCGGAATGACTTTTCGGTCAGTAGGCAGGGGAATGGGGCCCTGAACTTGAGCCCCGGCGGTAACCGCAGCCTCGACAATTTTGACAGCCGCCTCGTCAATGATGCGATGATCAAATGACTTGAGGCGGATGCGGATGCGGTTACCTTTGGCCATTTTATTATTTGATGATCTCTGTGATAGCCCCGGCACCGACAGTTAATCCACCCTCACGAAGAGCAAATTTTTGTCCGGGCTGAATAGCCACAGGCTTTATTAACTTGATAATAACGGTGGCGTTATCACCAGGCATAATCATCTCAACACCTTCGGGTAAGGTAACATCACCGGTAACATCGGTAGTTCTGATAAAGACCTGGGGGCGATAGCCAGAAAAGATAGGAGTGTGTCGACCGCCTTCTTCTTTTTTGAGTAAAAGAATTTCGGCCTTAAACTCGGTATGAGGAGTAATGGAGCCCGGTTTGGCAAGAACCTGACCTCTTTCAATGTCGGTTTTTTCGATACCGCGAAGTAAAATACCGACGTTATCGCCGGCTTGACCCTGATCTAATATCTTGTGAAACATTTCGACGCCGGTAACGACCGATTTTTTAGTCGGGCGAAGACCAACAATTTCAATTTCTTCGTTGATCTTGACAACGCCCTGTTCGATTCTACCGGTGGCAACGGTACCCCGGCCTTTGATGGAGAAGACGTCTTCGATCGGCATTAAAAACGGTTTGGTAAGTTCTCTTTTGGGTTCAGGAATACTATTGTCGAGAGCTTCCATCAATTTTTGGATGGATTCGATACCGGCCTCATCGCCGTTAAGAGCTTTTAGGGCAGAACCTCTGATAATCGGAATGTCGTCACCGGGAAAACCGTATTTTTTTAACAAATCACGAATTTCCGTTTCGACTAAGTCCAAGAATTCCGGATCATCGATTAAGTCGACTTTGTTTAAGTAAACAACTAAGGCGGGAACATTAACCTGTTTGGCTAAAAGAACGTGTTCTCGGGTTTGAGGCATGGGTCCGTCGGGGGCTGAAACTACCAAAATAGCACCGTCCATTTGGGCGGCACCGGTAATCATGTTTTTGACGTAGTCGGCATGACCGGGACAATCGATGTGAGCATAGTGCCTTTTGTCAGTTTCGTATTCCAAATGGGAAATAGCGATGGTGACAATCTTATTGGCGTCTCTGATGGTACCACCTTTGGCAATGTCAGCATAGGATTTGGGGTTGCCCTGAACTTTGGCAATAGCGGCGCTTAAAGTGGTCTTGCCATGATCGACGTGACCGATAGTGCCGACATTAACGTGGGGTTTGTTTCTAACAAATTTGTTGTCTGTCATTTTGTTCCTTTTTTTATATTTTTAAAAAATAATACTTTTGAAATAAAGCTTGTTGATTGTATCAGTAAAAAATGGCCTTTTCAAGGCGGAATTTGATAATTTATTTTTTTGAACCTTGGTTATGGTCAGTGGTTAACGATTGGAAGACGGAAGCCGGAACAGGTTCGTAATGAGAAGGCTCCATATAAAAAGAGCCTCGGCCCTGGGTAAGACTGCGAATAATGGTGGCATAGCCTCTGACGGCTTCGAGAGGAATGGAGGCAAGGATAGTGGAGGATTTACCAAATTCCTTGGTGCCACTTATCTGACCCCGACGAGAAGAAAGATCACCGATAACAGTACCTAAAAACTCGGAAGGGGTGTTGACTTCCATTTTCATAATCGGTTCGAGAATGGTGGGGATAGCGGTAGAAAAGCCGTCTTTGACAGCAATGGCCGCGGCTAACTTAAAGGCATTTTCGGAAGAATCAACTTCGTGGTAACTACCATCATAGACGGTGACCTTGATATCGGTGACCGGATAGCCGGCCAAAATACCTTTTTGCAAGGTTTCGATAGTGCCCTTTTCGATGGCGGGGATAAAGTTACTGGGAATGGTAGCACCTTTAATGGCATTGACAAATTCAATACCTTCGCCCCGATTCTTGGGTTCGATTCTGATTTTACAGTGACCATATTGACCATGGCCGCCGGATTGGTGAATATATTTCCCCTCGCCTTCGGAGGCGGTAGTAATAGTTTCGCGATAAGCAACTTGAGGAGTACCGGTTTTGACAGAAACTTCAAATTCTCTTTTGAGACGATCAACAATAATCTCGAGATAAAGTTCGCCCATGCCGGCAATAATGGTTTGGCCGGTTTCGCGGTCGTAATTAACTTTAAAGGTGGGATCTTCGGTGGTTAGTTTGTTTAGGGCTATACCCATTTTTTCCTGGTCGGCGCTAGTTTCCGGTTCGATGGATAAAGAAATGACCGGTTCGGAAAACTGAATTGGAGTTAAGGAAATCGGGTGAAGTTTGTCGGCCAGAGTGTCGCCGGTGGTGGAGGCTTTTAGACCAATGGCGGCAACAATTTCTCCGGCATAACCCTCGTCAATACTTTCTCTTTTGTCGGCATGCATTAAAAGCAAACGACCAATTCTTTCACTGTTGTTTCTGGTGACGTTGTAGGCTTCGGAACCCGATTTGAGAGAACCAGAATAAATACGAATATAGGAAAGAACACCGACGTGGGGATCGGTTTGGACTTTAAAAATAAGTGAAGATAAGAAATCATCCTTATTTTGCTGACGGGTAATAGTATCCTTACTAACAGGATCGAAACCTTCAACCGGAGGCAAGTCGAGGGGAGAGGGAAGATAATCGACTATAGCATCAAGAACCGGCTGAATACCCCGATTTCTCCAAGCAGAACCGCAATAAACAGGATAAAGATGACGATTGATAACCGCAAGGCGCAGAGCTTTTTTGAGCTCGGTGACAGATATGTCTTGCTCATTTAGGAATTTTTCCATTAAAGTGTCATCTTCGGCAGCAATCTTTTCGATCATCTGCTGGCGGGCGGCGGCGGCGACAGCTTGGTATTGAGGATCAATGTCTTTAACGGAATATTCAATCCCCTGTTCATCTTTGTCCCAAATGATCATTTTTTGGTTCATCAAATCGATGACACCGGCAAATTCGTGTTCTTTGCCGACGGCCAGGGTCATGGTGATGATGGGCACAGCCAGTTTTTCTTTTATACTGGCCAAAACCATATCAAGATCAGCCCCAACTTTGTCCATTTTGTTGACAAAAATTAAACGGGGAACGCCGTATTTATCGGCCTGGCGCCAAACTGTTTCGGATTGGGCCTGAACACCGGCATTGCCGTCAAAAACCATAATGGCGCCATCCAGGACCCGCAAAGAACGTTCGACTTCGGCCGTAAAATCAACGTGGCCGGGGGTATCGATGATATTAAAACGACAATCTTTCCAAAAAGTGGTGATACAGGCAGATTGAATAGTAATGCCCTTTTCCTTTTCCTGATCCATGGTATCGGTGGTGGTGGTACCGTCATCAATGATACCGATTTTGTGTATTTTTCCGGTATAGAATAAGATCCGCTCGGTGGTGGTGGTTTTGCCGGCGTTAATATGAGCGATGATACCGATGTTTCTGACTTTGTCCATAGTGACATCGCGATTTGTTTTTAGTTTGACAACCGAAGGCATATTTATTTATATAAAAAATGTGTATATAAAAATAACTGCTGCTTGGCAACAGTTAAGAACAGATTATAATATCATATGAAGCAAAAAGTAGCCATAGCAGGCGGGGGTTTGACCGGTTTGACCATAGCGTTGAATTTGAGTAAAAAGGGCAAAAAAGTAGCGGTGTTTGAAAAAGAAAATGAGGTGGGGGGGCTGGCAAGCAGCGTTAAATTTAGCGGAGGAGAAATTGATAAAACTTATCGTCATATTTTTAAAAGCGATAAAGAAATTATTGATTTGATAGAAAAGTTGGGATTGGGAAAAGAGTTGGAATGGAAAGACAGTAGCTTGGCCCAGTATTTTGAGGGCAAACTGTTCGCTTTTGGCAAAGCCGTGGATTTGCTTAAATTTAAACCGCTGAAAATTGCGGATAAATTAAGGTTGGGTTTAATTTATATCTATCTGCAAAAAAGTAATAATTGGCAGAGTCTAAAAGGCATTGGGGCAGCTGATTGGATGGAAAAGTGGGCGGGAAAAAGAAATTATGAGGTGGTTTGGAAGCCACTTTTGAAAGGAAAATTTCATCAATATTACAAACAGGTATCGATGGCCTGGCTGTGGGCCAGGATTAAGCTAAGGGGAAATTCAAAAGAAAAGGGAGGTGAAAAGTTGGGTTATTTAAAGGGCAGTTTTGGACGATTGATTGAAAAATTAGCGGATAGTATTGTAAAAAACGGTGGTCTGATAAAAATAAATCAAAACGTAGAACAAATCAGAAACAAGGGAGACAAGGTTGAAATTACGATTGGAGATAAAAAATTAATATTCGACAAGTTGATTGCCTGTATGCCGACAAAAAGTTTTTATGACCTGACAAAAAAAGATAAAAGCTTATTGAAGGTTGCTTATTTGGGCTTTGTTAATGTCATTTTTTCTTCTAAACAAAGTTTAAGTAAATATTATTGGCATAATATCAGCGATGAGAAATCCCCTTTTCTGGCTTTTATTCAACAAACAAATTTGATAGACAAAAAAAACTACAATAACAAACACGTTTATTATATGGGGGCATATTTACCGCAAAATCATAAATATTTAGAAAAAAAGAATGAAAGATTGGTTTATAAAGATTTTTTTGATTATTTGGCCAAAATCTTTCCTAATTTTGACAAAAGTCTGGTGGAGGAAAAAAGAATATTCAGATTTAAGTGGGCTCAACATATAGCCGATTTAAATTACGACCAGAAAATACCCGAGTACAAAACGGGTTTAAAAAATGTCTATCTGGTAAATTTTAGCCAGATATTCCCTTATGACCGGGGAATGAATTACGCCGTAGCAGAGGGTAAAAAAGTAGCTAAGTTAGTTGAAAAGTCTTTTTGAGAAATTTATATTTTCAATTTCTTGGCTATTGTTTCAAAATCTTCGGCTTTTTTAAAATCAGCTTTTTCGATTGCCTTTTGGTCAATCCGGTTTTCCTGGTCTTTGAATTTCTTGGCCATGAGGTTGCTGACGGCTAAAAGACTATCGAAGGTGCCGGCGTCGGCCCATAAACTGTCAAAAATATTGACCTGAAGTTCCCCTTTTTGCAGGTAGAGATTATTAAGAGCGGTAATTTCCAACTCGCCTCTGGCAGAAGGCTTTAGGTTAGCAGCCATATCGATGACTCGGTTATCGTAGGTGTAAAGACCAACAACGGCATAGTCGCTTTTGGGCCGGATAGGCTTTTCTTCTATGGAAACGGCCTTCATCTGCTTGTCAAATTCAACGACGCCAAAACGCTGCGGATCGGGGACTTTTTTGGCAAAAACCATGCCACCTGATTTAAAAGCTTTGATTTCTTTGGAAAAATCCTGATCAAAGATATTGTCGCCCAAAATCATGGTGACGTTGTCGCTGCCGATGAAATTTTTACCGATAATAAAGGCCTCGGCCAAACCTTTGGGTTCATGTTGAATGGCATAACTGAATTTGGCGCCAAATTGATCACCGGAACCTAAAAGATTTAAAAAATGACCGGAATAGTCGGGGGCAATAATGATTAAAATGTCGCTGATACCAGCTTTGACCAGGGTTTCGATGGGGTAATAAATCATCGGTTTGTCGTAAACAGGGAGAAGTTGTTTACTGGTAATTTTAGTTAAAGGAAAAAGACGGGTGGCACGGCCACCGGCTAGGATTATGCCTTTCATATTTTGGTTTTGTTTAATTTTTGATAAAATTTTTCGGCTTCGCGCTTTGAGTTTTGCCACCAAAGGGAGTGCCCGCGATACCAAGTGATGGTTTTTTGTAGACCGGAAACCAAATCTTCCTGCGGGCGCCAACCTAATTTTTTGATTTTATCCCAATTAACGGCATAATTATCATGGGCCGGCCGATCGGCGACATATTCGATAGAAGAAGTGTCTTTGTTCATTAATTTTAAAATGGTTTTGACAATTTTGATGTTGGCCACTCCACCTTTCAGTCCGCCGACACAATAAGTCTGACCGATTTTACCTTTTTTTAGGACAAGTTCGATGGCACGGCAATGATCGGCAACATAAAGCCAATCGCGTAGGTTAAGGCCACGACCGTAAACAGGAATTTTTTGATCAGTTAAAAGGTTGGTGATAAAACGGGGAATCATTTTTTCCGGATTTTGAAAAGGGCCATAATTGTTAGAACAATTAGTAATAGTAACCGGTAAAGAAAAGGTTTTAGAAAAAGCCCGGACAAAATGATCGGAGGCGGCTTTGGAGGCAGAATAAGGGCTACTGGGATTATAGGCAGTCGATTCGTTGAATTGCTTTTTGGAAGTTAGAGGAATGGTACCAAAAACTTCATCGGTGGAAACATGGTGAAAACGGGTGATGTTATGTTTTTTGGCGGAATTTAAGAGATAAAAGGTACCCAAAACGTTGGTTTTGACAAAAAGGGCCGGATCGGCGATAGATCGGTCAACATGGGATTCGGCGGCAAAATGGACTATAAGGTCAGATCGGGAAACTAGTTTGTCAACCAGTTCTTCATGACAAATATCACCTTTGACAAAATGATAGCGGGAAGAGTTTTTGAGGTGATCTAAATTTTGGGGATTAGCGGCGTAAGTGATTTTATCAAGATTGGTAATCTGGTCTTGGGGATGACGGGAAAGCCAGAAAGTGATGAAATTAGAGCCAATAAAACCGAGGCCGCCGGTGACCAGAAGTCGCATTTATAAGTCGGATGAACTTTTGTCTTCGGTGGTATCGGGGATGGTGGTGGCGACGGCGGTGGGAGTAAGGTTGGAATTTTTAATATCGGTGCCGATGATAAAAACAATATCATAAGTATCAGCGTCTGCCTGGCCGGGGTCGTAAGTGGCGGGAAAGACGTCAGCTATCTTGCTTTTGAAATAGGCAGAAATTAAGTCAGAGTCTGTTTTTTTCAGTTTGACTTGATTAACAGACAGAGACTGACTGCTGTTGCCAAGAGTGATATCGGTAAAACCGAGAGCAAGCAGTTTTTCTTTGAGATAAGCGGCTTGGCCGTTAATATTGGTAGCATTTAGAACTTGGATTTTTAAGTCTTTTTCGATGTCGGCAATGGTGGGAACAGAGGTGGGAACGACGGTCGGAGCGGTAGCGGGAGAGGTGGGAAGAGCTTGACCGGGAGCACCAGAATCAGAACGGTTTAAGACAAACCAAATGACAATTGAGGCCAAGGCGGCGGTAAAAATAAAAACGGCCAGAATTGGCAGGACTTTTTTCTTTTTGGGGGACGAGATAGAAGTAATATCGTCGGCAGAGGTTGAGTTTGAGAGTTGATCTTCGTTCATACTTTTTATTATATCAGTATTTTGCTTGTTGGGTAAAATAAAACTACCAATGACGGGTAAGGGAAGATTGGTAGGTAAGTTGAGATTTTGAGCAATTTGAGAAGAATCGTAGCCGGTTTTTTCTAAGGAAGTGGTGCTAACAAGATCGGGAGAGTCATTATTGGGAGTGAATATTTTTTTGATGGGGGCAGAAAAATATAATTTTGAATAGTTAATTATTTTTTGAATATCAAGAGAGGTGCCTTTAAGAGTGGCAGTGAGAAAGACCAAATCTCCTTTGGCTAAAATCAAAAGGAACTGACTTGATGATAAAGGAAAGAGAAAAAAATACTCTTGAGAGTAAAAAGTTTTAACCAAATTAGCAATGGTTTGAGATAAGGGGCTAAAAGTATGGTTTTTTAAACCCAAAAGAGAGAGATTCTCTAACAAGATTTTTATTTTTTGACGATGATAAATGTGGGCACGGATAACGGTTTTTTGCTGGCCGGGTATAAGTTCGGAGTCGATAGAGTGATCGTCAATATCAAAGCTGACAAAATCCTTGGCCAGGGCAACAATTTCTTTTTTGTCAATGGAGTTAATTTGGCTGTCGTAGATGAAAGAGCGAGTAACAATAATCTCATCAGAGAGAAGAAAATGACCTGATTTTATCCTGTTTTTCTTGAGATAGAGCTTTAAGGGTTGGAGATCAGCGGCGCTTTGTTTTTTCCAGAGATCAACATCAAAAGAAATGGTATTGTTTTCTTTTTTGTGACAATATATTTGAGTCGAGTTTTTTTGTGGCCAGAAAACAAAACTACTTTTTGAAAAGAAGGACATTTATATAGTTTACCACCTTTTACCACTTAAGATGGGAAAAGGCTTTGTTGGCTTCAGCCAGTTTTTCGATTTCTAGCCTCTTGCCAACGGCAGAACCGGAAGAAGCGAGGGCGTCAATTAGTTCGGCTGATAGTTTTTCGGCAAAACTGTGATAAAGCTTATTTTGGCGAAGACGAGCTGAAGAAACCAGCCAGCGAATCGCCAAAGAATTCTGACGAAGACTACGGGTAGGAGTGGGCACCTGGTAGACAGAACCACCAATACGACGGGGTCTAACTTCTATTTTGGGTTTGATATTGTCTAAAGATTGTTCCAATAAGTCAGCTGCTTTGACTTTGGGGTCTTTTTTTTGGAGAAGCTTGAGAGCGTCGTAGACCTGCTTTTGAGCAACCTGTCTTTTGCCGTCTTTCATAACATAGTTTATCAACTTGGTGACAGTTAGGCTTTGATGAAGACCGTCCGGGAGAACTTGTCTGATTTTGCTGGGACCTTTTCTGGACAATTTTTTATATTTAATTATTATGCGGCGGCAGGAGCGCTTTGGGCAGATGGGGAAGCAGGCGGGGAGCCCGAATCTGTTTTTTTAACACCGTATTTACTGCGAGATTGTTGGCGACCGGCTACTCCGGAGGAATCATATTTACCTCTAACAATATGGTAGCGAACACCGGGTAAATCTCTGACCCGACCACCTCTGATATAAACGATACCGTGTTCGGCTAGATTGTGACCGATGCCGGGGATATAGGCAGTCACTAAAGCGTGATTACTCAATTTGACTTTGGCCACTTTTCTTAAAGCAGAATGGGGTTTTTTGGGAGTCATGGTTTTGACAACAGTGACCACTCCCCTTTTGAAAGGATTTTTTGAGGAAGAAAGATTGTTTTTAATGCTGTTAAAATTGCCCCGAAGAGCGGCAACTTTAACCTTTTTGCTTTTTAGGAGGCGGCCTTTTTTGATTAGCTGATTGATTGTTGGCATGATTTTTTAGAAATACTGTTCTTGGTCTTGGCTGACCGGAATAAGACGTCCGATAATAACATTTTCCTTTAGACCAATCAAGTTGTCTATTTCAGCAATCAGGGAAGCTTCGGTTAAAACACCAGTGGTTTGTTGGAAAGAAGCGGCGGATAGCCAAGAACCAGTAGACAGGGCGGATTTAATCAAGCCTAAAAGCACCTTGCTACCACGAGCCGGAAGTCCACCTTCAGCTTCAATTTTTTTGTTGGCGGCTTTAAAAGTCGGCTTGGTGATTATCTGACTATAAATAAAATTAGTATCACCGGGATTGTTAATTTTTATTTTATTGCTCATTTCGCGAACAATGGTTTCGATGTGTTTGTCGTGAATAGAAATACCTTGAGATTCGTAAACGAACTGGATACTGTTGATAAGGTATTTTTGGGCGGCGGCAATACCGGAAACGTTTAAGATTTGACGAACATCAACCGAACCGGAACAAATTTGGGCACCTTGGGCAATCATATCGCCATCGGCCACCAGAAGATTGATATTGCTGGGCAAAAGATAAGTGATTACTTTGGGCTGATTGTTGATATCTTTGCCTTTTAGTTTTACCTCGTAGCCGTCAATATTTTCTTTAATTTGGACCTTGCCACTGATTTCGGCTAAGGGTGAGGGCAGTTTGGGGGTTCTGATTTCAAACAATTCTTGGATTCTGGGTAAACCTTGGGTAACATCAACACCTAAGACACCGCCGGTGTGCTTGGTTCTTAGGGTTAGCTGGGTACCGGGTTCGCCAACGGATTGAGCGGCGATGACACCAACCGGAGTACCAACCACAACCATTTTTCGGGTGGAAAGATCCCAACCATAACATTGGCGACAAAGACCATGCAGAGACTGGCAAGAGAGAGGAGATCTGACATCAACCAAATCAACAGAGCTGTTTTCGATAGCGGCAGCTAGTTTTTCGTCGACAAGATCATTTTTGCCGGCAATGACTTTTTTGGTTTTGGGATCGATAACATCGGCGGCTAAAAGACGACCAAGAATACGACGAGCAAAAAAACGCTGACGATTTTCTTCGTTTCTATTAATGGTGATAAAATTTTTGGTACCACAATTGTCTTGACGAATGATAGAAATGTGAGCAGCGTCAACCAAACGACGGGTTAAGTAGCCGGCATCGGCCGTCTTTAGGGCCGTATCGGCCAAACCTTTTCTGGTACCCCGGGCGCCGGTAACATATTCGAAAACCGACAAACCTTCTCTAAAGTTTGATTTGGTAGGCAAAGGAACGATATGACCGGTAGGATCAACCATGAGACCGCGCATACCAGAAAGCTGTTTGATTTGATCTTTTGAGGCTCTTTTGATACCGGCAGCGGAAACAATCTTAATGGGAGAATCAACATCAAGAGTATCCCAGGTTTTTTCGGCAATACTTTCGGTAATTTCCATCCAAATACTTTGATTAAGACGGTTTTTTTCTTCCCGACTGATAAGGCCGTTTTTGTAATTTTGTTCAATTTCGAAAATTCTTTTTTCGGCACTGGCGATGATTTTTTGTTTGTTGGGCAAATAACCACAGTCGGACAGAGAAAGAGAAAGGCCGGAAAGAGTGAAGCCCTCAAAACCGATGGTTTTTAAGCTGTCGATAAGTTTGACGGTTTTCTGGCGACCGGCAATTTCCAGAGATTCGACAATTAAATCTTTGACGGCTTTATTGCCGGCCATGGCCCGATTGATGTAAGAAAATTCTTGGGGAAGGACAGAGTTAAACCAAATTAGACCGTAACTGGTTTTTAAAAGTTTGCCATTGAGACGAACGGCAAGCAATTGACGAAGTTTAATTTTACCGGTTTGATAGGCTAAAATTACCTCTTCTTTGTCGGAGAAAAGCGGTAAATCTTTAAAGCCTTCTTGTTCAATTTTGGCTTGGTCGGCTTGCCTGATAGAGGTAAGGTAGTAACAACCGACGGCCATTTCTTGAGTAGGAACGGAAATAGGACTGCCGTCTGATGGTTTGAGTAAATTTTGAGACGGTAACATCAGCTTCCTGGCCTCTTTTTGGGATTGTTTTGACAGGGGTAAGTGAACTCCCATTTGATCGCCGTCAAAATCGGCGTTGAAACCGTTACAAACACAAGGATGAAGACGGATGGCTAAACTATCAGTAAGAATCGGTTTGAAGGATTGGAAAGAAAGTTTATGAAGAGTGGGAGCCCGGTTTAAAAGAACGTAACTATCCTTGGTAACAGTTTCTAAGATGTCATAGACCTCGTTGACGCGGTGATCAATTAGGTTTTTGGCACTTTTTATATTCGGAGCTAAACCAAGAGAAATCAGTTCTCTTAAAACAAAAGGGCGGTAGATTTCTAGAGCAATTTCTTTGGGTAGGCCGACCTGATCTAATTTTAGTTCAGGGCCAACAACGATCACGGAACGACCGGAATAGTCAACTCTTTTGCCAAGAAGATTTCGGCGGAAACGACCCTTTTTACCACGAAGCAGGTCGGATAAAGAACGAGGCACTCTTTTTTGGGAGCGGCGATGATTTTGGGCGCTTTTTTGAGAGTCGATTAAATTGTCTACCGACTCTTGAAGCATTCTTTTTTCGTTTCGTAAAATTATTTCAGGAGCGCCAAGTTTTAAAAGTTTTTTGAGACGATTGTTGCGGTTAATCAGACGGCGATAAAGATCGTTTAAATCTGAAGTGGCAAAACGACCACCGGTTAGCTGAACCATAGGACGGAGATCGGGAGGAACAACGGGAATATGTTTTAAAATAGTCCAGGTAGGATCAATACCGTTCTCGTGCATACTTTTCATGATCCGGATTTTGTATATAATTTTTTTCTTTTTCATCTTGGAACTGGTCTTCTTGAGGTCTTTTTTGAGTTGGGAAACGGTAGCCTTTAGGTCGATTTGTTGCAAAACCTGATCAACGGCTTCGGCACCCATTTTAACCTTATAAAAAGTGTCGGCCCTAAACTGCTGAATATAAAAATTTTCTTCATCGGTAAGAGTGGAGAGAACCTGAAGTGATTTGATTTTATTTTCTAAAAAGTCGGTTAAGCCTTCTAACCTTTTCTTTTCGGTGGTGGCCTTGTTTTCTAGCTTTTGGATTGATTGTTTGAGGTTAATGTCTGTTTCTTTTTGAGCAACCAATAATTGTTCTTTATTTTTGATTTTTTTTGCCAATTTAAGCTGATCTTTTTGGCTGGCGGAAGTTAGATCTTTAATCTCTTTGGCAATATCGTCATTAATTATTTTTTGTCTTTTGCCGGAATTTTGAAGCAAAACTTTGACGGCATCTTTTCTTTTGACGTCATCAACTGAAACTACTAAAAATTTGGTGAAATAAATAACTGATTCTAATTCTTTTTGGGGAATATCGAGAATGGTGGATAGCGGCGAGGGAATATTTTTTAAAAACCAAAGATGGGCCACGGGGGCGGCCAGGGCAATGTGACCCATTCTTTCTCTTCTGACTTTTGAAGTAGTAACTTCGACACCGCATTTGTCGCAGATAACTCCTTTGAATCTGATTTTTTTGTATTTACCACAATAACACTCATAGTCGTGACTAGGGCCAAAGATTTTTTCGCAAAAAAGGCCGTCTTTTTCCGGCCGCCAAGAGCGGTAGTTGATAGTTTCCGGCTTGGTAACTTCACCATGTGACCAGGATAAAATGTCCTTGGGTGAGGCTAATTTTATTTGTAAACCGCTAAAATCAACTATGTTTTTGAATTTAAACATTATATTTCTTCCTTATTTTGTTTTTCAGTCATTAAATCTGGCAAGAGAGATGCTTCCGATTCGGTTTTTTCATCGGCTAAAGGCAGGGCGGTTTTAAGACCAATCGGACTAACGTCAAGGGCCAAACCGGCCAGTTCTTTGGTAAGAACTTTAAAAGATTCGGGGATGTCGGGAGGAGGAATGGGAGTACCCTTGATGATAGCTTGAAAGGCGCGGGTACGACCTTCAACGTCATCGGATTTCAGAGTTAACATTTCTTGCAAAATATAGGCGGCCTTATGGGCTTCAAGAGCCCAAACTTCCATTTCGCCCAATCTTTGACCACCCATTCTGGCCTTGCCCCCAAGCGGTTGCTGGGTAACCAGAGAATAAGGGCCAGTGGAGCGGGCGTGAAATTTATCGTCGATCATATGAACCAACTTGATGATGTAACCCACACCGAGAACCGCCTTTTGATCGTAGGCGTCTCCGGTGCGACCGTCATAAAGTTGAGTTTTACCATCAGGAGAAAGGCCGGCTTTTTCCAATTCTTGACTAATCATGGTTTCCGGGTATTTATCAAAAACAGGGACGTTGTATTTTTTGCCAAGTTTATAACCAGCATAAGCAAGAGTGATTTCCAGAATTTGACCTAAATTCATACGAGAGATAACCGAAAGAGGAGACATGATCATGTCGACCGGAGTACCGTCGGCCAGACGCGGCATGTCATATTCAGGCATGATGCGGGAAATAACACCCTTGTTGCCATGACGACCGGCAATTTTGTCGCCTTCTTGGATACGACGGCTTTGGGCAACGTAAACCTTGACTACTTTGTTTACCCCGGGATCAAGTTCATCGCCTTCATCTTTGTCGAGAATATCAACCCTAATGACAACTCCACCTTCACCATTGGGAACACGAAGAGAGGTGTCTTTGACTTCTCTGGCTTTTTCGCCAAAAATAGCCCGAAGCAATCTTTCTTCTGAAGTTAATTCTTTTTCTCCACGTGGTTCAATTTTACCGACTAAAATATCGTTGGGAGAAACAGAAGCGCCAACCATGACGATACCGTCGGCGGTTAGTTTGGCAAGTTCTTCGTCGGAAACATTAGGGATATCTTTAGTCAGCTCCTCGCTGCCTAATTTAGTTTCGACCACCGGACAACTGTAGGAATAAATTTGGACATTAGTGAGAATGTCTTGTTTGACAAGGCGATCGGAGATTAAAAAAGAATCCTCGTAGGTTAGACCGTCAATTGATTGGTAGGCAACCAGCAAGTTTTGACCGATAGCCAGCTGGCCATTATCGGTTGAAGGACCGTCAATTAAAAGGTCGCCAACGGAAACGACATCACCGGTATTAACGACGGCATTTTGGTTGTAGCAAGTACCATAGGGAGAGGTGCGGTCAAATTTTTCGATAGTGTAGGTTTCGGTTTTACCGTCTCCCGAAAGCTGACAAAAGTCACTGATGTCTGAAGTTTGTTCAATTGCTTTTTTGTCGAGACTGACAATAATTTTTTGACCATCAACGTAGGTAATCCGACCACTGTGTTTGGCCAAAACGGTACGGTTCATGGCGGTGGCAATGACCGTTTCCATACCGGTACCAACAATAGGAGCTTGGGGTTTGACCAGAGGGACGGCTTGGGTCTGCATGTGGGAACCCATCAGGGCACGGGTGGCATCATCGTGATCGATAAAGGGAATTAAAGAGGCCGAAATGCCGACAATTTGGTTGGGGACAAGATCAATAAAGTCTGTTAGTTCAACCGGTCCTTCAATAAATTCTCCCTGATAACGGAAAGGAAGCCATTTTTGGTTGATATAAAAATTGTTATCAATATCGATACCTAAATGGGTAATGTGATAGTTGTATTCATCTTCAGCATCCAGATAGTCAATCTTGTCGGTGACAATTTTATATTTTCCGTTTATTTTTTCGACTTTTCTAAAAGGGGCTTGGATAAAACCGTATCGATTTACCTTGGCATAAAGGGCCAGATAGGTAACCAAACCAATGTTCGGTCCTTCGGGGGAACGAACGGCACAAATACGACCGTATTGAGAACTGTGAACGTCGCGAATGGAAAAGGCGGCCCGCTCACGAGTTAAACCGCCAATACCAACAACGGTGACCCGACGGAGAAGATCAAGTTCAGACAGGGGGTTGGTTCTGTCTAAGATAGAAGAGAGCTGATTTGATCTAAAAAAGCTGTTTAGAGAGGAAATAAGCGGTTGAGGATTAATCATTTGAGAAGGAGAAGGGTTTTCTTTGGTAGAAATTAAACTCATCCTTTCTTTGACCATTCTTTCGAAGCGAACCAAGGCCGGGCGAACGGCAATTTGACTGATAATTTCGCCACATTGACGTAAACGACGGTTGGCCAGACTGTCAATGTCGTCCAGATGAGTTTGCTTACCCTTTTGAAGATCGATTAAATATTTGATGGCGGCAATAATATCTTCACTTTTGAGCACCCAATTGTCTTGATGGCTATCATCAAATTTGAAATTGAATTTTTTGTTGATTTTGTAGCGACCAACTTGGCCCAATTCATAGGTGCGCTGATCGAAAAATCTATCTTTTAAAAATCTTTGAGCATTTTCTAAAACCGCCGGCTCGCCGGGCCGAAGTTTGCGGTAAAAATCTAAAACGGCTTCTTGGGGAGAATGGGAAGTGTCAGCAGAAATGGTGTGAGTGATATAGTCGGAAAAATTGGCTAACATTTCTTTGTCAGACATTTGACAAACAGCCCGAAGAAGAATAGTGACGGGAAATTTTCGGCGACGATCGATTCTGGCAAAAATAACGTCTTTTTTGCCAACAAAAAACTCCAGCCAAGAACCGCGCATGGGGCGGATTTCGGCATTGTAGAGAGTTTTACCGGTAGGAGCATCGATTTCTCCGGTAAAATAAATACCGGGAGAACGAACCAGTTGATTGATGATGCCCCGCTCGATACCGTTGATAATAAAGGTACCCTCCTGAGTCATGGTGGGTAAATTAAGGAAAAAAACTTCTTCTTGTTTGACGTTACCGGTTTTTCTATTGGTTAACTTGGCGTTGATTTTGACAGGAATGGAATAGTTTAAACCTTTATTTTTGGCGACAAGAGAGCTTACGGTGGGTGCTTCGAAGCTAACATCGCCAATGGCCAGTTCCCAGTTGTTACCGGTGTAATCTGAAATGGGAGAAACCGACTCAATTGTTTTCCGAAGATCTTGTTGCAAAAATTTTTGCCAAGATTCTTTTTGGATCTCAATTAAGTTTAATTCTGGAATATTAGGGTATTTTTTGCCCCAATTGTTTCTTTTTGATTTTCCCGTCGACAATTTTTTTTTAAGGACTAAAAAAAAGGCAGGGTTATGTTAAGCCTGCCAAACGTTTTGTATTATATCTTTAATATGTAGCAAGGTCAATAACTTGTTTTGCGCTATTGCCCACAATCGGTGTTGGTGCAAGAGATTATTAAATCAGGCAGACAGGTGCAGGTGTTGCAGTCGTCGGCAGAGGGGAAAGATTCTCCGATCTGATAATGTTTGTCGTTTAGAAGACAAGAGAATTTTGCGGGTGAAGGTGAGGATTGAGTGGTTTTAAAAGGAGTGGGGGTGGGCCTAATGGTTTGATCGAAAGTCTGTGATTGTTGATAAAAAGAAAGAATAATACTGCCTAAAATTACTAAAAAGATAAAAAGGGAAATAAAAAAAATATTTTTAAAGGGATTTTTAGCCCCATTGGATAGATCTTCGTTCCCGTTTGGGGCGGGAACTTCGACATCCAACGGGGTTGAAACGACAAGGGGGAGGGCGTCGGCAGGAGGAAGCTGATCTTGAGGGTCTTGAGTCTCGGGTGATGGCGGAGTTGGAGTAATGGTCGGGGAAACAGGTGGAGGTGGGGCATCGGGTAAATTCTTTGAGGACGAATATTGATTTAAGATCGATTGATAGGGAGATGGGTTGGAATTAAGATTATCTTCTGACATATGGAATAACTATCTCACGGATGAATTGACCTGTCAATTTTTAGAGTATATGATGGTTGTTAGATGAGGAAAATATTATGTTTTTTGGGGTTGGGGATAAGCTTTTTGTTTTTGACAGAAACGGTTGCGGCGGGCGGCTTTAACTTGAAATCAATTGGCAAGATTAGTACCGATGGTTTGCAAATTTCTAAATGGTGGTATAGCGGCTTGCAACCGATCTTTTCGGGCGAGGCAGGAGTGGGGGCAGAAGTGGAGATCAAGATTGACGAAACAGTCAGAACAATTGCGGCCGATTCTTCGGGTAACTGGAATTACAGGCCGGAAGCCTCTTTAGGTGCGGGCGAGCATAGCGTGGTTTTAACCAGTCAGGGGTCGGTAATTGAATTTACCTTGGTACTGGGGACTGATTTGGTTGACTGGGAGGCGGTGGGCAAGGGAGGCGGAAAGGTGTTGCCAACAGTAGGAACGAGCTTGCCAACTGTCACGCTGTTGCTATTGGGAACATTTTTGATGGTTTTTGCTAAAATTGGCAGTGCTAAAAGACAAGAAAATATTCATTAAGACCTTTGGCTGCGTTCAAAATCAGGCTGATTCGGAAAGAGTAAAGGCTTTTTATGAGGATTTGGGTTATGAAGAAGTTGGCGACTGGAAAAAAGCGAATTTAGTAATTATTAATAGTTGTGTGGTGCGCGAGTCGGCGGAAAATAGAGTTTATGGGTTAATAAACAATATTCTCAATTTTGATAAAAAAATAAAAATTGTTTTAACGGGATGTTTGGCCGGTTTGAAAAGAGCAAAAGTTTTGGCTGATAAAGTTGAAATATTACCAATTTCTGATATTTCTTATGAGATTGAACCTCTAAGAAGCGCAAAGGAAACTGCGTTGATCCCGATAAGTTCCGGCTGTGATAATTTTTGTTCTTTTTGTATAGTCCCCTACGCCAGAGGCAGAGAAAAATCGAAAAGTGAGGGGAAAATTTTGGCAGAAATTGATAAAGCAATTGAAAATGGTTTTAAAAAAGTAATGCTAATCGGACAAAATGTAAATTCTTATAGAAAAGGCGGGTTTGTAAAACTGCTTGAAAAAGTGGCAAAAAAGAAATTAGAAAAAATATCTTTTATCAGCAGTAATCCCTGGGATTTTTCTGATGAGTTAGTTGAGACTATTTCTAAAAATAAAAACATAGATCGATTGATTCATCTGCCTTTACAGTCAGGAGATGACAAAATATTGAAAAAAATGAAGCGAAAATACAGCGCCGAGCAATATCTTAACTTAGTCAGAAAAATCAGAAAAAGGATTGACGGGGTGACTTTTAGCACCGACATATTAATCGGATTTCCGGGAGAAGATAAAAAAGCTTTCGAAAACACAGTTGAGTTGTGTAAAAAAGTCGGTTTTAAAACAGCTTATTTAAATAAATATTCACCAAGAGCGGGAACGGTATCGGCCAGGCTTTACAAAGATGATGTGCCGACGGAAGAAAAAAAAAGAAGGTGGCGAGCGCTGGACAAATTAGTTAATAAAAGAAATCATCTTAAATAGTCGGAGATGTTTTGGTTGTGCTCTTCCAGACTTTTGGCGTAATGTATTTGGCCGGAATTATCGGAAATATAGTAGAGATAGTCGGAGGCGGTGGGATGATAAACGGCAAAAAGTGAATCAAAACCGGGGTTGCAAATCGGACCGGGGGGAAGGCCGGGAGAAAGGTAGGTGTTGTAGGGAGATTTGAGAGAAAGATTGGCCTTAGAGACCGGCAACCAGTATTGGTCGGGTTTGGGAAAAAGAGAGTCCCGGACATATTGGACAGTGGCATCGACTTGAAGCGGCATGGATAAACTTAATCGGTTAAAGATAATACCGGCCATAATTTGCTTATCTCCCAAAGATTTGGCTTCTCTTTCAAGTAAGGAGGCAATGATAAGAAAATCGGAGGTGGATAGTTTTGATTCAAAAGTGGCTGATTGAGAAGCCTTATCTATATTTTTCTGGAAATTTTGGTCGATTAAAGCAAGAATTTGATCGAGATTGTAATAATCAGGTAGAAGATAACTGTCGGGAAAGAGGTAGCCTTCTTTGGAATCAGGAAGAGAAAACTTGTTGTCGAGAGCCTGCTCGACTTGATCCAGGCGCCAACCGGGCAGTATTTTTAACCAATAGTCATGACTGCCGCCGCTTGAAAGTTTGGTAATTATTTGTCTGACTGACAGGGAAGGAGAGAGGCGAAAGCCACCGGCCTGGAGTTTATTATTTAAACCCAAAAGAAAGGATTGGACCATAAAAATCTGGGGCTGACGGATAAGTTGGTTTTGGTGAAGACGGCTGGCAATAGTGGAAAAACTGTCGCCTTGATTGATAACAAAGGTAGCGTCGGGAGACGATTGTTTGAGCATGGGACGGGAATTGAAAATAAAAAAAATGAGGGCTGAAAAACTAATGGCTAAAACAGAAAAAAGAACAACCAGGCCCCTTTTCATTAAATTTCGTCGAAAAGAGCCCGACGGAATGAATTTTTCTTAGAATCGTGGATAAAAATACGGCCACAGCGACAAGTGACGGTAGTTTTGCCTTTGACATCTTTTGTTTTACCTTTGGCAAGCGGAGTGCCACAGCTACCACAACGGCCTTGGGAAATAAGGTAGGCCTGAACCGGAGCGATGAGGTTTTTGAACATATTTTTTAAATGAAGTAATTAATCCATTATACTATATTTGGACGCGGCGCAAGATGACAGCGGCTGAGATAGAATTGATTTTGTTTTTGTAATCTTTTCTTTTGTTTTTGTTAGTTAAAAAAATTTGATCGGCTTCAATGGTGGAAGCGGTCTCTTCAACGGTTTGGATGGGTAAAGAAATTTGAGATTTTAATTTCTTGATGAATTTTTTGGTCAACAGAGCAATGGAGCCCTGGCAAAGACCAATATAGATTTTTCCTATTTGATACTGCCGACATATTTGGACAATGTCAACAAAGGCCTGATCGTTGTTGTCAACTGTGTTTAGGGGAGAAATAATGCCTTTAATGGAAACGGCCAAGCCGATTTTTTTGGTACCAAAGTCAAGACCAAGTAGGTTTTTCATTTTAAAAATCGACGACGCGGGCGCGAATAATAAGTCGGCGCAAATAGGTACCCGGAGGCGAACAAGTAATTAAGGTAAGGTAACGGCCATCAAATCGTTGTTCCAAAACCGAAAGATCGGTGGGGGTAACTTCGTACATTTCTTCGATCAGATAACGGTATTGGGTTTGGTCGTATTTGAGAATAATTTCGTCACCTTGGTTGAGTTTAAAAAGGGTGGAAAAGATAGTCAAATATGATTTGGGGTTAAAAAATTGAGGTAAAACGGAGTGGCCAAAAACAACGGTATTGCCTAATTGTCCGGGAAGAGCAGTGTTGGGATATTGAATTAAGCTTTTTTTTAGGTCCATACTGCCAACGCTGACAATGGCATCTGCTATTTTTAGTTTTGGAATAGTAAAAAGATAGGTCTGTTCACTTTGGCTGTTGAGGATCTTGGACTGGTCGGCGTCGGTTTTGATAAACCAATTTGAAAGTTGAGTGTAATCGGCATCGACAGTGCCCAGAATGTTATCGCTACGATTGTAGAAACGGGTAGAGAGGGGGTTTTTCAGCTGGCCAAATTGGGTGGAATAGCCAAGTTGATAGTTTAAAATGGGAAAAATGGCGGAAGCAAAAAGAAGACTGCCGGCGCCAAACAAAAGAGAAGCAAATCTTTTTTTGGTTTTTGGTTGGAATTTGAACCGAGAAGAAGACGGCGGCGATGGGGGTTTTTTGATGTAAGAGTAGCTCATGGTGATTCCGATTTGACGGTAATAAAGATGCGCCTGGGATTAAAAGGCAGGGGATTAAAATCTTTTAAGAAATCCCAGTTCGTTTTAAGATTATAATTGTAAGTACGGGGAATTTGTTGTCTGATTATCCGATCAAGTTGACTGGGTCTTCGACCCTTTATTTGTTTTTTTAGGGCGGGAATATCAACTTGTGGTAAGGATTGTCCCTGAATGGAGAGGGTGGCGGTGGCGGTATCGGTTTGAAGCTTTTGAATTTCAAAGCTTAGATTGAAAAGATCGGGATCAATTTGGCTTTGAGAAAAATTTTCTTCGGAAGCAAGAAAGCCGGTAACGATAGACCGGCTATGCTCTGGCAAGAGGGAAAAAACAGTAACGGCGCTGGTAACAGAGGCGGTGATATTTTCGGCAGCTTCGCCCAATTCCCGACTGTAATCAAGTCTGCCGGAAGCGATTTGAAGGCTGGATAAAATAGTTTGATCGTATTTTTTTATTTCCTGATCAAGCGAATCTTTGACGGCTTGTTCTATTTTTTGTTTGAGAAGATCTTTGTCTGCTTGGGAAACGGCAGCAATTTGACTCCTGCTACCACCGGAAAAAGAGCTAACGGTTCGGGCGACAAGCAGGTCAGAAGAAATATCGACAAAAGTTAAGTCGACAGATTGATCGATGTTGTACTCGGGGCCAATGTCGGCGGCGACAATCGAGGCCTTGGTTTGACCTAGGGTGATAAGCCCCCGGTCAAGGTCGGAACTGGCGGCAGAAACGGAAACAGGGTTGGTTAAATAAAACTTTCTGTTCTGCGGATCGGTTAAAATTTGGCTGGAATCTAACTTTTGGACGGTTGATTGTTTGTTGTAGATTTTTATTTCTCCTCTGGCCTTTTCGCCAACTTCTTTGGTGCCGGTAGTAATGGCGTCGACGGAAGAATCAACCGTAAAATCATTTTTTTTGACAGGAATGGTTTTGTTTTCGACTGAAACGGAATCAGCGGTGGAATCGAGAGTAACTTCCAGTTCTTTTTTGAAGTCGTAGGGAGTGACAAAAATTGTCAGATCGACAGATGATAAAAAAAAGGGCAAGAGAATAAGCAGGGGGGAGAAGGCCAGAGAAAGAAAAAAAAGACGATGAGGAATTTTTTTAAAAAAAGAAAAGGAAAAACGGAAACGAGAGGTTTTTATTTTGGGAGGATGGGGAGAGAGCGGAAGGGTGATAGGGGCTGTAGCGATAATCGGAGCAGGCGGAGTAGAATCGGGAAAAATTGGAGGGAGGTGGGATGAGGAAAGGGGTGAGAGAGGAAGAGAATCATCCCGGTCGGGTGCCGGAGTAAAAAATCCCAAGTCGGCAGCAGAAACCGATTGGAGAGAAGAGTCAGAAAAGGAAGAATCATCGGGGGTAGAACCAGAGAGAGAGTCGTCAGAGATTTCGTCGTGGTCGAGATTAATATTTTGGGGTTGAATTTGGGAAGCGACAACGGCGGTATAAATGGCAATAACCTTGGCCTGGTCGTAGGCAAGAATTTGAGGAATATGGAGAAAAGACGAAGGCTGATTAGGGTTTGTCCAGGAGTAATGGCTGATTTCATCGACAAGAGAAGGGTCATAAGAACCCTGGATAATAATTTGGGGGGGTAAATTTGACTGATGTCTTAGTTCGTTTAGCATAGAGGCTAAAATAGAAGCAGAAAATGGCGGGGAGAAATTTTTTAGGATACGGTCCTTGATCTTACCTAAATAGATCAAGGATAAACTGGCGGTATTATCATCAAGGTTTAGTAAAACAAAACTGGCGGGAAAACCGTCGTCCTGGTTGGCAAACTCGGCCATGGCTTCGTCGGCGGCAATAAAACCTAAAGGTATTAACTTTAATTTTTTACAAACCTGTTCGATTAATTTTTGTTTTGTTTTTTCGATTTTGCCGTCTCTCGAGAGCCAAAAGTGGGGCAAAATAAAGGCGGAGTGGGAAGGTTCTGCCGCTTCGGAAAGAGAGGCCAGAGAAGCGGCTTTTGATAAAGATTGATCAATGGCGTTTAAAAATTGATCAGGGGCGTCGGCAGAGGCAGAAACGACAGACCCGATTGATTCAACCTGATATTTTTGCTGATTAAAAGTGGCCAGACTAACAACCAGATGATGATTGTTAACCGAAATCAACCAAAAACTTTTTGTAGCCATTTAATAAGGATACTATAATTGAAGGCCTAAGGCCAAATTTAGCCAAAAACGGCGTATAAACGACGCTTGCCGGAGCCGGAGGATTCTTGTTTGGTGATTTTTAAGGGCGGAATATCGGCTGTATTAGAAACATGCGGGCCGGCGCAAATTTCGCAAGAAAAAATTTTTTTATCTTGACCGACGGTGTAGACAGAAACTATATCTGGGTATTTGGCCGAAAAAAAGGCTAGGGCGCCTTGTTTTTTGGCTTTGTCTAAAGATAGATTTTGACAAGTGATAGAAAGACCGGCAGAAATTTGTTGATTGATTAAACTTTCAACTTTTTTGATTTGCTCGTCACCAAGTTTGTCGGGGTGAATAAAGTCGAAACGAAGACGTTTATCAGTAATGTTGGAGCCAACTTGGGAAACGTGGCCGCCTAAAACTTGCCTTAAGGCGGAATGAAGCAGATGGGTGGCGCTGTGATATTTGATAATAATGTCAGAATGATCAGCTAATCCACTTTTAAATTTGCCGGCAGAAAGAGTGCGGGACAAATTGATATGACTGGTTTTGGCATTATTAAATTGATCAACAAAATTGGCCGATAAACGATAGTTTCTTTTTTTGGCTTCTTCTTTGATCAGTTCTAGAGGAAAACCAAAACTTTGGTAAACATTAAAAGCATTTAGACCGGAAAGATTTTTGTCTGCTATCAGTTTATTAATTTCCCGCAGTCCTTTATTCAGGGTATGACGGAAACGATTTTCTTCTTGGACTAAAACATCAATTATCTGCCGGCGGTTTTGAAAAAGTTCGGGATAATCACCGGCATAATTGTCTTGATTATCAATAACGGCAGAGGCAAACTGATCAATAAAATTGCAATTGATAGCCAAGTCTTTGGCTTGGACAATGGCCCGACGGATAAGACGGCGAAGGACGTAGCCGGTTTCCTTGTTGCCCGGTTCGACACCGTCGCCAGTAACAAAAACGGCAGAACGAAGATGATCAACAATGATACGCATTGGAGTTTTGTTTTGAGCCTGTTGGTACGATCGGCCAGTGATCTCTTCAATTTTTTTGACCAAGGGAAGAAAAATAGGGCTAAGATAATTATCATCAAGACCATTGAGAATGGCCACGGTTCTTTCTACCCCCATGCCGGTATCAATGTTGGGAGAAGTCGCTTTAAGATAGGAACCATCGGTCTTTTTTAGATAAGACATAAAAACGCTATTCCAAATTTCTACATATCGGCCCTGACGACAACCGTCGACAAAATTAACGGCCGACTCGGCAGGCCGGGTGTCGACAAACATTTCGCTGTCAGGACCGCAAGGACCGGTATCACCGACCGGACCCCACCAATTGTCTTTTTTGGGTAAAAAATGAATGCGAGAGGGGTCAATGCCAAGACCTTGCCAAAGAGAGGCAACGGGCGTATCTTTGGGAGCGGCAGAGTCGCCGGCAAAACAAGTGACGTGAAGATTTTTTGGGTTTATTTTTAAATTTTGAGTAAGAAACTCCAAATTCCAGGGAATCATTTGGCGGTAATCGTAATCACCTAAGGACCAATTGCCTAGCATTTCAAAAAAAGTATGATGAAAGGCATCACCCACCTCATCAATATCACAGGTGCGCAGACATTTTTGGACATTGACCAGGCGTTTGCCCAAAGGATGGGACTGACCAAGAAGGTAGGGAGTTAAGGGGTGCATGCCGGCGGAGATGAAAAGGGCAGAAGGATCGTTTTCGGGAATAAGGGAGGCGGAAGGAATCTCCTGGTGACCTTGGGCTTTAAAAAAATCAAAAAAACTGTTTTTTAGGCTTTTGGCAGTAATAATTCCCATGGCTAATTATAGCAGGCTAAGAACGGGGCCCTACTTCGTCTTCGCTTCGCTTCGAGCTACGAAGGGCGGGGACGGACGAAGGTTTTGGGGCGGCGGGGACGACGGAGGGCGGGGGTGGCTTTGGCGACGACGATAGTTTTTGACGGAGGCGAAGAGATTTTTGAAGGGGGAGAGGCTTTGGTAGAACCGGAGACAATATCCTTGATTAAATCATTGAGCTTGTCGGCCAGCTCGTCAAAAACTTGCGGATTTCTTTTGTAAAGTAAAACAGCGATGACAAAACCGGCCAAAAGGCCAAAGATTAAACCAAGGGTAAAACCGGAAGAACGATTGTTTTGGTCTGACATTAATCTTGACTTGATTTTTTATTAGGAAATAATTTGTTAAAAAGTTGGAGGCCATTTTTGAAACCCATGATAAATTCGGAAATGGAAGAGGCAGGGGTGACAATGGCGCCGGTGATGGTTTTGGTATCGTCGATAACGGCGTTGGCCTTTTTTAAGGTCGATTTGAGCTCTTTTAAGATTAAAATCAGCCAGATGCCGCAGACAACAACGATGACAGAAACGGAGATGATGCTAATGGCGACGATAAGTTGAGCAGTGTCCATATAAAGAGTATACACAAGTTTTGGCGGTTGTCATTAATTTTGGCCGCGAGCAACTGTATCTCTTACAGCGTTGAAAATTCTTTGATCGGCCATATCAAACTCTGGGCTGCCTTGATCGGTATAAAACCTATAAGCATGTTTTCTGGCCTGATCGGCTTTACCGTATTGTCCTTGTCCTTCAAATTTGGCGGCCAAATCACGGTAAGTTCTCTGTATCGCTAAAGCTATTACTTCTCTTGGTTTCAATCCAATCGATTGGTAATCGCGGGTTATTTCCCCAACATGTATTTGAACCATTTCTCTAATCGACATAAGATGATTATAACAAATTTTAATTGTCGTTTTCCCGAGGTGTCTAGCTATATCACTCCGGAGGTGGGTTTGGCGGGGTGAAGGTGAGGGTGCGAGAGACGGAGGAAGAGACGCCGGAGTGAGAGGTGGATTCGACGGTAATTTGATTGTCGCCGGGAACCAGGTTTATTTTTTTGCTAAAGTTGCCGGAAACATCAACGACGACTAAATCCTGATTGACGCGGACAGTGGACTCGGGATCAGTGGAGCCGGAAAGATATAAAACAGATTGATCGGTTTTTTGGTTTTGGGGCCAGTTGACAGTAATTTTGGGAGGACGATTAAACCTGACATATTCGATGACCAGATAGACAGAAAATATCAATAAACTTAAGATGGTAAGAATGGCGAAAGTTGATTGAGGGGTGAAGAAAAATATCCTCTTAACCTTGGCAGAAACTTTTTTTTGGTTGTCAAAATCGCGATTAAAGAGACGGATAATGTCCGGGCCATTCAGACCAAGAAACTCTGAATAGTCATTGATGATAAGAGAGCAATATGGCTCCCCGGGAAAACCGTTGCGTTCGTCGTTCTCGATAGCCTGAAGATATTTAAGAGGAACTTTTAGTTTTTTGGCAATGTCTTCAAGGTCGATAGCTTTTTCCAGGCGGGTTTCTTTGAGCAAATCGGAGGCGCGGAACATGGAATTTTTTTAGACTAATTAATGTCGGCGGA
>CAZRAZ010000002.1:47390-66118 GCA_964598275.1 uncultured Gammaproteobacteria bacterium
GTGATCGTAGTCGGTGGTTTTTTGTTTTTTGAGATATTCGATTAAGGTGTTGGTTTCCTTGTCGGAAATATAGCAACCCTGAATACGAACAGGCTTGGCCAGTTCGGGGGGAATATAAAGCATGTCGCCCCGACCAAGGAGCTTTTCGGCCCCGGGATAATCGAGAATTACCCGAGAGTCGGTCATGGAAGAGACAGCAAAGGAAATACGGGCGGGGATGTTGGCTTTGATAAGACCGGTAATGACATTAACCGAGGGTCTTTGGGTCGAAACAATCAAATGGATACCAACGGCCCGGGCCATTTGGGCTAAACGACAAACATTGTCTTCGGCCTCGGAGGGAGAGAAAAGCATAATTTCGGCTAATTCGTCGATAAAGATTAAGATGTAGGGAATAGACTGAAAGCCAGCCAGGTTGTTGTAAGCGTCGATATTTTTGGCGCCAACCTCGGTAAACATTTTGTAACGGTTTTCCATTTCGGAAACGGCCCATTTAAGAGATGAGATAACTTTTTCCGGGTCGGTAATAACCGGAGTTAAAAGATGGGGAATACCGTTGTAGGGAGTTAATTCCACCCGTTTTGGATCGATCATAATAAATTTGACCTCATCGGGGGAAGATCTAAAAAGAATGGAGGAAATCCAGGAATTGATACAGACTGATTTGCCGGAACCGGTTTGACCGGCAATTAAAATGTGAGGCATTTTGGAAATGTCAGCCACTCTGATTTTGCCACTGACGTCAAGGCCCAAAGGAACAGTTAATTTGGATTTTGAATTTTTCATGAGAGCAGACTCTAAAGCAGGGCGGATGGAAACAACCTCAAGTGAGTGGTTGGGGACTTCGATACCAACCAAAGAGCGGCCGGGGATGGGAGCTTCGACTCTGATTTGACCGCCGGGGGCGGCTAAGGCCATAGCTAGGTCGTTACTTAAGCCAACAATTTTGGCTAATTTAGTACCCAGGGCTACTTCCAGGGCATATTGGGTGACGGAAGGAGAGTTGTTAACTTCAGAAACTTTGGCGGTAATACCAAAAGAGTCAAGAGTATTTTCGATAATTTGAGCATTTTTCTTGACATCGCCACGATCGGCCTTGGCTCCGGGAATATCGCTGAATATGGAAATAGGCGGATAACTCCAAATTTGATTTGATGAAGAAACAGAGGCAGAAAGAGAGCCGGATAAAGAAGGAGATGGAGTTGAAGAATGAGATAAGGACGAAGGAGAGGAGGCCGGAGCAGGGCCGGGTGAGGGAACAGATGAATATAAATCTTCTTGTTGAGCGGGAAATTTTTGTAAGGCCTTTTGCCTTTTTTTAACATTGCCTAAGGTATATTTTTTGATTAAGCTCAAAATATTAATGATGGTTTTGAAAATTTGAGCCACAGAGGTATCAAAAAGAACGACAAAGCCGACAATAAAGCAGAAGAAGAAAATAAGAAAGGTGGGAACATCGGTAAAAAGAGAAAGTAGTTGGCGCCACAAAAAGCTGCCTATAATCCCCTGTTTGAATAAACTCAAAATGGAAATGAACATAATTAAAAAGCCCAAAAATATATTTGCTTCTTTTAAGGGGGTATTGATTTTGGCGAAGAGAAGAGAAATTAACAAAAACAGAAAAGGAACAAAAACGGCAACAAAGCCGAAATATTGAGAAAGAAGCTGGTTGTAGTGGGTAGGAACAGGACCAAGCTGAAGAAAGGAAAAAATGGAAATAAGAGAGAGAATGAGAAAAAAAATGAAAAAAATTGACTGAACAGTGCTGGTTTTTAGTCTGAGCCGGGGTAAGATGCCCATGTTGTATTTTCTTTTGCGGCCACGTTTTGCCATATGAAAAAGTATAACTTAATTAGTAGGATTGGGCAAAGAGCCAGCGATAGAGAGACGGTTGGTCACAATAAAGACATGAACCTTTTTCTTTTTTGGCACCTTGAGGTAAACAACGGATAGTGGCTTTGGTGTCAGCTTTAATATTGGCCTCACAATCGGGATGACCACACCAAAAAGCCTTAACAAATCCACGTTTAGTTTGCATGATTTTTTTAAAATCAGGGTAACTATCGGCGTAATGGGTGTTTTGATGAGTAAAATCTTGGTGTTTTTGGAATAAATTTTGCTGGATTTGGGGCAAGAGGTCGACTAGGTATTGCTTTAGATGGCCAAGTTTGACGTTAGTTTTTTGACCGGTGTCGCGACGATAGACAATAATTTCCTTTGACTTGGCTTCTTTATCGCCAATTTCGAGTCTGACGGGGATGCCCCTGATTTCAGCTTGATTGAATTTGAAACCGGCAGTTTGGCTGTCATCAAGGTCAAGATCTAAACGAAAATCTTTTTCCAGTTTTTTGGCTAAATTTTCGGCTAGTTTTTTGGCCAGTTGATGACCGGGAATGGGAACAACGGTAACCTGAATCGGGGCCATAAGCGGAGGCAAGACCAAACCCTGATTGTCGCCGTGAACCATGATCAGACCGCCGATGCTACGGGTAGAAAAACCCCAACTGTTTTGCCAAGGATAAACTTTTTTACCCCGGTCGTCCTGAACATACCAATCAAAAGATTTGGCAAAGTTTTGACCAAGATCGTGAGAAGTGCATGCCTGAAGGGCTTTGCCGTTGGGCATAAGACATTCGAAGGTGAAAGTTTGGCCGGCGCCGGCAAATTTTTCGGAATCACTTTTAAGGCCGGCAATGCCGTACATGGCCAAGAGACTGTTGTAGGTTTGCTGATAAACTGATAGGGCCCATTGGACCTGATCTTGAGACTCTGAATGAGTAAGATGGGCACAGTGACCTTCTTGCCACAAGAATTCGGTGGTACGAAGAAACATATAAGTTCTTTTTTCCCAACGGACAACGTTGCACCACTGATTAACCATTGCCGGAAGATCGCGATAAGATTGGCCCCATTTCTGAAACATTGCGTAAATTATGGTTTCGGAAGTGGGACGAACAATCAGATTTTCGGTTAGTTTTTTGCCACCACCAATGGTGACAACTGCCAATTCGGGGGCAAAGCCTTTAACATGCTCTTTTTCTTTATTTAAAAAAGACTCGGGAATAAAGAGAGGAAAATAAGCGTCAGGCACACCTCGATCACGGATAAGTTGACCCAAATACTGCTGGATTCGCTGCCAGAGGGAAAAGCCGTAGGGGCGAATGACCATGCAACCCTTAACCGGAGCATAATCAGCCAACTTTGCTTTTAAAACCACTTGGTTGTACCAGTCGGAAAGATTTTTGTTTTTGTCGGGAAGACTATTGGCCATAAGAGATTATACCCTAGACTTCAATTACCAAGGGCAGGACCATGGGCTGGCGGCCGGTTTTGGCTAAAATTAAAGTTTCGAGATGAGCCTGAAGCTGTTCCCGAATATATTCAAAGTTAGCCGGTCTGGAAGTGACCTGGTTAAATTTGGCGATAGTTTCTTTTTTTAGAAAATTCAAAAGATCACCGTGTTCTTTAACAAAAACGAAACCACGGCTTAGAATGGTGGGGTCTTTGGTTAATTTACCGCTGACATAATCAACCAAAAGAACAACGGAAAACATGCCATCTTCGGCTAAAACTTTACGATCGCGCAGAACGGTAGCGCCAACATCACCAATGCCAAGACCATCAATTAATACTCTTTTTAAATTGAGGTGAAATTTGGTGTCGCAGCTGCCATTGCCATTGAAAGTAACGGCGGCATCAATGTCGGGCATGAGAATTTGATCTTCTGTGTAGCCTAAATCTTGGGCAATGGTTTGATAAGCCTTAACGTGACGATAATTACCACCGATGGGTAGTAGATATTTGGGGTTTAAAAGACTAATTAAAATGGCCTGCTCTTTTTGATAAGCATGGCCGGAGACGTGAATTTTTTCGTCGCCGTAACTGACATCGGCTCCCATTTTGGAAAGATTGTCGATCATGGTATTGATTTTCGAGGTAGTGCCGGGAATGTAATCCGGGGCAGAAAAAATAACTTTGTCGCCGGACTTGATCTTGACGCGGTGTTTACCCATAACCATTTTTGCCAGAGCCGAGTCGGGCTGGCCGGCAAAACCGGCAACTAAAAATATCAGTTGACGATCGGGGAAGTTTTTGACTCTGTCGACGGGGAGCAAATCAGAATTTTCGATTTTAAGATAGCCGAGTTCTTTGGCCAAATTAATAGCCCGATCAATGGACATGCCAACAATAATAATTTTACGACCAACAGATTTGGCGTATTCAATGGCCTGACCCCAACGAACGATATTACTGGAAATGGAGGTAACAAAAACTCGCCCTTTGGCAGAAACTATTTCTTCCTTAAACCTGTCGGCAATAGAGCGCTCGGAAGGGGAAAAGCCCTGCGAGTCGGCGCCTAAACAGTCGGACAAGAGACAGAGGACGCCACGATCACCAATGCGGGCAATGTGGTTTAAATCAGCCGGCTGACCAAAAAGAGGAAAGACGTCGAATTTAAAATCGGAACCATGATAAATGGTACCGGCAGGAGTGCTGACCGCCAGATGGAAAGTGTCAGGGATAGAATGAGTGACCCTAACCGGGTCGACAACAAAGGGGCCGCGGGTAATGGGAGGACTTTGATCATCGTAAACTTGGATATTGGCCCTAATGTTGGTTTCGGCCAAACGAGCCTCGATAAAGGCGGCGGCCAAGCGAGGAGCAAAAATGGGAATGTTGTTGCCCAAGAGGGGTAAAATAAAACGGATGGCACCAATATGGTCTTCGTGACCGTGAGTAATAAAAATGCCCAAGATTCTGTCCTTTTTGTCTTCAAGATAGTGAGTGTCGGGAATTTGAAGATCGACACCAAAGATGTCTTCTTCGGGAAAGCCGGCACCGCAATCGATAATGATTATCTGACTTTTGGAAAAATCACCATTGGGAATAAACTCGTAGGCGAACATGTTTTGAGTGACGTCGCCAAAACCGCCAAGGGAAGAAATGCGAAACGAGTCATAATTTTTTTTAAATTCCCTAACCACATTTTGCGGTCGGAAAAAGTTTTTTTGTATATTCATAATTTTTTAATTTTTATTGATAAAGTTGCCGATAGTGATAAAATCGGCTTGAAGATCGGCCAGCATGGCACCATTGCGTAAACCGGCTGAAGGATGGTAAACGGGAATGAGGCTTAGATCCAGTCCCTGCCAAGAAAGATGCTTGGTTTGCCCGTGAACCCGGCTGATAAAATCTGTCGGCAAAAAGTAATTTAGAGCAAAACGTCCAAGGGTGATGATAACCTGCGGTTTTAAAATTTGCAACTGGGCCTTTAAAAAGGGAGTACAAACTTTGATTTCGGAGGGCAAGGGATCGCGATTTTCAGGCGGACGATGTTTTAAGATATTACAGATAAAGACGTCTTGTCTTTGTTGATTGATTGAAGCTAAAAGTTTGTCTAATAATTTACCGGAAGCGCCGACAAAGGGCAAGCCCTGCTGGTCTTCGTAAAAACCGGGGGCTTCACCGATAAAAACGATTTTGGCGTTAGGAGAGCCGGCGCCGGGAACAGGGTTGGTGGCGGTGCGGTAAAGAGGACATTTGTGGCAATCTTTGACTAGCTTTCCAAGGTAGTTTAATTTTTGGGAGTTGGTGGTTGGCATGTTATTGATAAGCGCTATTTTTTTCTTCTTCTTGAATTTGCTCCCGAAGCTGCTGGTTTTGAAAGTAGAGAGAAATCAGAAAAAGAACAGCAGTAAAGATGATGGAAAGAAAAATGATGGGGAAAATGGGCAAGTTTTGGTTTTTCATAAAATTACCACTGGGGAATAAATTGTTTAACATTACTATCGTCGATTGTAATTTTGCTGGTTTTACCTTCTAAAATCAGTTTAGCAGATTTACGGCAAAGACCTTGGATGTTTCTTTGAAGAGTACGAACGCCGGCGTCAAAACCGAGAGGTCTAACAATAAGCGGCCAAACGCCGGGGCTGATTTGCAGTTCTGATACTGCCAGACCGGCATCGGCCAGGGCCTGGGGTAAAATATAATCCCGGCCGATAATGGTTTTTTCTTCGTCGGTATAGGAGGGCATGTCGATAATCTCTAAGCGGTCTAAAACGGCGGTAGCAATACGGGTGGTGTTGTTGCAGGTGGCACAAAAAAGAGCTTGGGAGAGATCAAAAGGATAATCAATATAATGATCGACAAAGTGGTGATTTTGCTCCGGATCTAAAAGTTCGACCAAAACGCCCATAATGGTGTTTAAGGCGTCGTCGGCTACCCGATCGATTTCGTCTAAGAGAATGACCGGGTTGTTGGTTTTAACTTGGGCTAAATTTTTGATTAAAGCCCCCGGTTCGGATTGAAGATTGAGACGGCTTTGGCCGCGAAGATAAAGCGGATCACCTAAACCGCCGAAAGGAATACGGATAAATTGGCGTCCAAGAGCATCAGCGATTGACTTGGCAATAGTGGTTTTGCCGGTACCGACCAAACCAACAAAAAGAAGAACAGGGGCGTGGTAGCGTAAATTATGCTGACGATTTTTTTGCAAACTTAGAACAGAAACATGTTCTAAGATTCTTTCTTTAACAGTATCAAGGCCGTAGTGATTTTGATCAAGTTTTTGTTTGGCAAAATTTAAATCCAAAATATCCTGACTTTGAGTAAACCATGGCAAACTAATGATCCAGGAAAGGTAGCGGGAAATTGACTGATAATATTGCCAGAAAGTTTCGGAAGACTCTTTATTTATTTCTAATTGAGAAAAGAGCTCGTCTACTTTTTCTTCAAGACCGGCAGGCAGCTTGACAGATTTGACTTTGGCGGCCAGTTTATCAATAGCAGATCGGACCCCAGCCGTTGCGGGGTAGACAGTGAGTTTATCCATTTATAAAAGTATACACGAGCGATTAGCGACTGACGCGATTTCCCCCGGAACGGGCAGAAGGACGGCGGCGACTTTGCAAGTTAGGGTTAAATTTATTAAAACGAGGTTGGCGGTCAAAAACCGGCTGACGATCGCGGCCGGTGGAGGCAGAACCGGGATGAGCGGCTTTAAATTGAGGAGCAGATAACTTAATTTGATGATTTTCGTTAAAACCAATAACAGCAACATGCATTTTGTCGCCAATTTTGACAACTTGAGAAACATTTTGAAGGAAAGCGCCGGAAAGTTCGGAGACATGAACCAAAGCTTCGCGACCGGGTAAAAATTCAACAAATACGCCATAATCTTCGACACGGGTAACGACACCGTCAAATTCTTCGCCAATTTCGACTTTTCTAACCATGGACTTGATATGGAAGGCGGCTTTGTCGAGAAACTTTTCGTCTAAAGAAGAAATGGAGACCTGACCATCATCATCAATATCGATTTGGACTTGATACTGCTCCATGAGAGCCTTGATGGTTTTGCCGCCGGAACCGACAACTTCACCGATTTTGTCGGGATCAATTTTGACCATAACAATTTTGGGGGCAAACTCTGAAAGTTCCGGACGGGGAGAAGGAAGGGTTTTGTCTATTAAATCCAGAATTTTCAGTCTGGCTTTGGTAGAGACGGTAAAAACTTCTTTAATCTGGGCAAAGTTTAAACCCTGACATTTGATGTCAAGCTGAATGGCGGTAATTCCATTTCTGGTACCGGCAATTTTAAAATCCATGTCGCCACAGTAATCTTCGATACCGGCAATGTCGGTTAGAAGCTGATATTTTTTATCCTCTGAAACCATGCCAACAGAAATACCAGCTACCTTATCTTTGATGGGAACACCGGCATCTAAAAGAGAGAGGGTGGAACCGCAGGTAGAGGCCATAGAAGAAGAGCCATTTTGAGAAAGAATTTCGGAATTGAGAAGAATGGTGTAGGGAAACTCTTCCACAGAAGGGATAACCGGCTCTAGAGCCTTTTCGGCTAAGGCGCCATGACCGACTTCGCGCCGATTGGGACGACCAATTCTGTCGGTTTGGCCGGTGGAAAAAGGCGGAGCGGAGTAGAAATGAAGATAGCGTTTGGTAGATTCGCCGTTTGAGTCTTCGAGTGTTTGGCAGTCGCGGAGACTGCTTAAGGTAGTGATGGTTAAGGCTTGGGTTAAACCGCGTTGAAAAAAAGCAGAACCATGAGTACAGGGCAAAACAGCAACTTGAGCCGAGAGAGGACGAATTTCGTCAAATTTACGACCGTCAAAACGGAGACCCTTTAAAGTGCGGGCGCGCAGGTGTTGTTTGATAACAGCGTGAACTGCCTCTATAAGAATAGAAACAGAGATTTCTTCTTTTTCTATTTTTTCCTGATAATCAGGAAGGCTTAATACCTTATCAACAATGGTGTTTTCGGCAAGTATATGTTTGCCGTCGTCGGCGCCATTTTCAAAAAAACTTTCCACATCTTTTTTGATAAGGGCCTCGACCTCTTTAATAAGATTGTCTGAAGGAAGCGCCGGAATGTAATCAATTTTCTTAAGCCCGGCAGTTTTGACAAAGGTAGAGATTTCTTGATTTATTTTTTGACCAAAATCTTGCCCTTTTTTGATGGCGGAAAGCAGGGTTTTATTGTCGACAATATTGGCATTGGCTTCGATCATATTAACACCTTGAGGGCCAACACAGACTAGGAGATTGAGAGCGCTTTGATTTAAGGTTTTTAGATCGGGGTTGATGATTAATTTATCTGCTTCTTGTGAAAGCCTAACGGCAGAAACCGGTCCGTTGAAGGGAATGTCAGATAAGGAAAGGGCGGTAGAAACAGCGAAAAAAGAAGGGATGATGAGGTCGGTATTTTTGTCATTACTTAAAACCGTAACCAGAATCTGAACTTCGGAGTTAAAACCTTCGGGAAAGAGGGGTCGGATAGCACGATCGATAAGGCGACCGGCCAAGATGGAGGAATCGACCAAGCCGCCTTCTCTTTTGAGCCAACGACTTGATTTGATAATGCCGCCGGCATAAAGTTTGTCAATAAATTCGACGGAAAGAGGAAAATAGTCTTTGGTAGGATCAGGTCGGCCGAGAGTGACAGCAGCTAAAATGATAGTTTTTCCACAGGTGGACAAAACGGCGCAGTTGGCTTGAGGGGCTAAAAGACCGGTTTGTAAATTTAATTTAAGAGAACCGAGATTGAGATTTAACTGTTTTTTGGACATGAAGTGTTTATTTTTTTAGACCGAGACTGGTGATAAGTTTTTTGTACCTAGCGGAATCGTGGGCTGAAAGATAACGAAGTAAACGACGACGTTTGGCGATTTTGCTTAAAATTCCTCTTTTGGCGGGAGAGTCGTGTTTGTTTTCGTCTAAGTGCTGTTGCAGTTTTTCGACTTCCAGACCAAGAATGGCTACCTGAATTTCAGGAGAACCGGTATCACCTTTGGCTTGGGCATACTTTTTAACGATATCTATTTTTTCTTGTTTGGTTAAGGCCATGGTTTTTTGGCTTTAATCGGTTTAAATAATAATTTTGGAATGGCGACCAAAAAACCGATAAAAGTCTAGGGGGATTATAACACAGGACTAGCTAGTGGAAACAGGAGAAGTTTGGTTGGATTGAAATTTAGCAACCGGAGCTGACTCAACATTTTCGATGGGAGTAGGATTGACAAGATTGACCGGAGCAGAATCTGGTCTGATTTGGGTGGCCTTAAGACAGATGCCACCGGCTTCAAATGTTTCGGGGGAAACGTTGACAGAAAAAGACTGGGTGGAAACCCGTAAACCAATGAGTAAGTTTTTGGCAGAATCCGGGTCAAGTTGATAGCCAAGTTGGGGCAACATAAAAGAAAAGATTTCGCAAAAAGGAGCGTCCTGATCAATTAATGAGGCTTTAGCCCAAGTTTTGGTAATGTTTTGAGGAGAAATAAAAACCCAATTACCTTGATTGACAATGGAGTTATTTTCGCCAAGAGCGGTTTCGTCGCCCAAGATAAAACCAATGTCATTGCCGGAAGATTGGTTGTTGATAAGAATTTTGTGACTATCGATTTGAGGAGCATTTGGTTTAGTCTTAACGACTAAATTTAATTTTTGATTATCATCGTTATAAGAAACCTGATCGATGCTATCCAAAGGATAATCAAGAGTAATAGTTAGACCGGTGGCGGAATATTTATCGGTTAACAGCTCTAAACCTGAAAGCTTGGAGTAGTCTTGGGTGGTTTTTTGGGGTGAAAAAACAGAAACATTTAAACCGGCTTTTTTGAGGCTTAAAGCCAAGGCTAGAGAGGCGGCGATAGAATCGATTGATAAAACAGGACTGACAACAACCGCCGATTTGGCGGTGCCAAGCATTTCCTTAATTTGAATTAAATTATAGTTTTTCATATTTGGCCTGCTTCCAAATTGAGTGGAATTATTAGTTTCTGATTGAAATAAACTGGACCTATTGGCCATGTTTATTGTTCCTTAGTCTTGTAATACGATATTATAACATCGTTTAGGTGGAAATCAAGGTGGGGTTTAAAGGTTATGCCACATTCAGAACCGAGTTTGATCTTGTCAACTTGAAGTTTGCCCTGCTGAATGCTGTCTATAGAACTGTTTTTGATGATGTCATCCCCTCTTTTGAGATGAATGGTGACACCGGCGGAAAGTTCTCCTTTGGTACATTTGATGCCGGCGATACGACGTTTGTTAATCAAAAATTGCTGAATAATTTTGCCTTCGCCAACAATGGTTTCGTCGATGGTGGGTTCAAGAATTTTTAGAACTTGAGCGTTGATATCGTCGATGATTTCGTAAATAATGGAGGATTCGAAAAGACGGACTTGTTGGTTTTTGGCTAATTTTTGGATAAAAGACGGAGTTTTTTGGTTAAAGGAAAAGATTTGGGCTCCACTACTTTCAGCTAAGAAAACATCATTTTCGCCGACCTGACCAACGCCGGAAGTGATGATGACAACGTCATCGCTAAAACTGTTTAAAAGAGCCCGAAGGGTACCGTTAGTATCAGCCTTAACGACAATGTTTAATTGTTTACCGGAGGCAGGAGTGGACAGGGGAGAAGACGATGGTAAGACCGGGTTGGCGGCAAGAGGAGTAGAAGTAATCTGGCTGGCAACTGCGGGAGGAGCAGCAAAACCTAAGACCTCGGCAATATCACCGGGGCCGATTTTTTTAAGAGGCTGACCACTGGGGCCGATAAGAGCCTTGATTTTGGCGGGGTGGTCGAGACTATAAACGGTGTCACCGACAGCCAAAGTACCTTGCTTGACCACCAGACTAGCCAAGGGGCCACGGTTTTTATCCATTTTTGATTCAATAACGAAAGCCCGAAGCGGTTTTTGAGGAAAACTCTCAAGTTCCAGGATTTCGGCATTAAGAAGAATCATATCTAATAAATTGTCGATGCCTTGGCCGGTTTTGGCGGAAAGCGGAATACAGGCAATTTGACCGCCATAATCTTCCGGATTATAGCCAAGTTCGACCAACTGACCTTTGACTTTGTCGACAGAGGCGGTTTTTAGGTCGATTTTGTTGATGGCCACGATAAAGGGGATTTTATTTTTTTCGATTAGTTTAAGACATTCTTTGGTTTGGGTTTTGATACCTTCGGCGGCCGAAACCACCAAAACCACCAAATCAGTGACCTGACTGCCGGTATGACGCATATTAACAAAGGCGGCATGACCAGGAGTGTCGATAAAGGTAATCGAATGGGATTGTTGCTTGTCTTTGCTCTTAACTTGAACTTGATAAGCTCTGATGTGTTGGGTGATGCCACCGATTTCTTTTTGCCACAGACGACTGGAGCGGATTTTGTCTAGAAGGGTAGTTTTGCCATGGTTGATATGCCCCATGAGGGTGACAATGGGAGGACGGAATTGTTTTGTTTGAATTTTGACCATGAATTAGAATGTTGTAAAAAAAAGTAAACCATTATCTTATTTTTTTGATTTTTTGGTTTTTTTAGCTTTGACGGGCTTGGCGGTTTTGGTTGATGTGAGAACTTGCTGGGAAATGACTTTGATGTCAAGACCAACCAGCTGACCAGCCAATCTGACATTTTCGCCGCCACTGCCAATGGCCAGAGCTAATTGATTTTCCGGTAGAGAAACGGTGACGGCTCTGTCATTGATTTCGACAATGTTGATGTTTTCAGCCGGAGACAAGGCTTGGATGATAAATTGGTTGATGTTTTGACTAAAAGGAACAACGTCGATTTTTTCGTCTGAAGGAATTTGGGTTAGAATTGATTGGATGCGGGAGCCCTTTTGACCAATACAGGAACCAACCGGATCGATACCGGGCTGATTGGAAGAAACGGCTACTTTTGTTCTTTGGCCCGGAGATCGGGCAATTTTTTCAATAACAACAGAGTTGTTTCCAACTTCGGGAACTTCGTGAGCAAACAATTTGACAATAAACTGGGGATCGGCCCGAGAGACGATAATATCACGACGACCAGATTCGTCTTGGCTAATTTCTTTTAGTAAAAACAGTTTTTTATCGCCACTTAGCAATTCTTCGTTTTTGATTTGTTCGAAATGAGGATAAATGGCTTCGGTACGGCCGATGCTAATAGTGGCTTTATAAGGATCGGTCTTGAGAACAACTCCGGAAATAAGGGTGCCGAGTTTTTGCTGATAATCGGCAATGATTGAATCTTTTTCGGCTTCGCGGATTTTTTGGTCGATGACCTGTTTAGCTGTTTGGGCGGCGATGCGACCAAAACCGGGAGGAGTAACGTTGGTTTTTTTGTCGTTATCGTCAACTTTAAAAACCGCAAAAGACCCGGTTTCGGGAGATAATTCGACGGCAAACTTTTGATCTTCGGGAATTTCTACACCTTTTTCTTTTTGATCTCTTTTGTAGGCAGAAATTAAACCCAGTTCGATTGAATCGAGGATGGGCTGGATTTCGATATTTCTTTCACCGGCAATCTGGGCCACAGCGGCGGCAAATTCGGTTTTTGGCAATCTTTTTAGGTCCATTTTATTAAAAAAGGGGCTTTTTTTCAGCCCCAGATTATTAACAGCACAGTAATGACCGTATTATAGCAGAAAAGACGGGTCGACAAAATACCAAAGAAATAAAATGAACTAGAGATTGAGTTGGCGCAGGAGTTGTTTTTGTTGATGATTAAGACGGGTAGGGACGGTGACGATAAGGCGAATATAAAAATCGCCCTGACTGTAACCGCCAAGATTTTTGATGCCCTGGCCACGGAGGCGGATTAAGGTGTGAGACTGGGTACCCGGTTTGACTTTTATTTTTATAGACCCATTTAAGGCCGGAACATTAATATTGTCACCCAAGACGGCCTGGGTGAAAGTAATATTGACAGTAGAAAAAACATCATTGCCGTCACGGGTGAATTGGGAACTGGGCAGAACATCAATATAAAGAATAAAATCCTTAAAGCGAATTTGTTGACCGTCGGCAACACCGGCAGGAATTTTGATTTTTCTTTTTTTGTCCTCTATGTTCACTTCTTTTTCGACACCTAAGGCGGCGTCTAAAAAGGAGATTTGGATTTTGAAACGGGGTAATTGAGGTTGATGTTGACCGGAAAAAGAACCACCGAAAAATTGTTCAAAGATATCAAAGGGATTTGAGAAACCGCCAAAATCAAAATTGGATGAATCACTATCACTATTGGTATAGGTGAAATTAAAAGGACCATTTTGACTGGTATAGGTATGGCCACCAAAAGGACCGGCAGATGAAGGATCGAAAGCGGCATGACCAAACTGATCATAGGCAGATTTCTTTTCGGCATCGCTTAGGACTTCGTAGGCCTCATTGATTTCCTTAAACCTTTCTTCGGCATCGGCTGATTTATTTTTATCGGGATGAAACTTTAGGGCCAGTTTACGGTAGGCCGATTTTATCTCAGAAGTAGTGGCATTTTTGTTTAAGCCCAAAATTTCATAAAAGTCCTTTTTCATGGGGCTTATTCGACCACTTCACCTTCTTCGGCATCTTTTTTGTCATCTTCGGCCTTGTCTTTTGGAGCAGAGTCACCGGCGGAAGCGGATGGCGGCGGAGTTTGAGCGCCGGCTTGATTGAGAGCGGCACCAATGGTTTGTAAAATTTGTTCCAGTTCCTGACTGACTTTATCAAAATCTTCTTTGTTGGGGTCAGTTTTGGCCAGAACATCTTTGGCTGATTTAATTTTGTCTTCGGCCTGCTTTTTGTCCTCGTCCTTGATCTTATCTTTGTTTTCAGTCAAGACTTTTTCCATAGAAAAGATCAAACCATCAAGATGATTTTTGGACTCGGCCAGAGCCTGCTTTTTGGCATCATCATCGGCGTGAGACTCGGCGTCTTTTTTCATCCTTTCCACTTCTTCTTCGGAAAGATTGGTGGCATTTTGGATGATAATTTTTTGCTCTTTTTCGGTTTTTTTGTCTTTGGCAACGACGCTTAAAATGCCATTACTGTCGATATCAAAGGTAACCTCGATTTGAGGCGTGCCGCGCGGAGCGGGAAAAATGCCATCCAGAATAAAGCGACCAAGAGATTTGTTGTCGGCAGCCATGGGGCGTTCACCTTGCAAGACATTGATTTCCACCTGGGGTTGATTATCAGAATAGGTGGTAAAAATTTGAGATTTCTTGGTAGGAATGGTGGTATTCCGATCAATTAAGGGGGTGCGGACTCCACCGGCGGTTTCGATACCCAAAGTTAAAGGAGTGACGTCTAATAAGACGACGTCTTTGACTTCGCCGGAAAGAACAGCCCCTTGAACGGCAGCGCCTAAAGCAACTACTTCGTCGGGATTGAGGTCATTATTTAAGTCTTTACCAAAGAAATCTTTGACGATTTGCTGGACTTTTGGCATGCGGGTTTGACCGCCAACCATGAGGACGTCGGTAATGTCGGCTTTGGATACCTTGGCGTCTTTTAAGCATTTTTCCATAGGTTCAATGGTTCTTTGGACCAGATCGTCAACCAGTTTTTCCAGCTCGGACCTGGTCATCTTGACGGTAAGATGGAGAGCCTGGCCGTTTTTTTGAGTAATAAAAGGAAGGTTGATGTCGGTTTCGGGAGAGGAAGACAGCTCGATTTTGGCTTTTTCGGCAGCTTCACGGACACGCTGCAAAGCTTGGAGATCGCCGGATAAATCAACTCCGTGTTCTTTTTTAAAGTTTTCTAAGAGCCAATCGATGATTTTTTGATCAAAATCGTCACCACCCAAAAAGGTGTCGCCATTGGTGGCTTTGACCTCAAAAATACCATCGCCGATCTCAAGAATTGAAATATCATAGGTACCGCCACCAAGGTCGTAAACGGCGATAGTACCGGATTTTTTCTTATCAAGACCATAAGCCAGGGCGGCGGCGGTAGGCTCGTTAACGATTCTTTTAACGGTAAGACCGGCAATTTGACCGGCTTGTTTGGTGGCTTGGCGTTGAGAATCATCAAAATAGGCCGGAACGGTGATAACGGCATCGGTGACCTCTTCACCTAAATATTTTTCAGCGTCTTTTTTGGCTTTTTGTAAAATCATGGCTGAAATTTCTTGGGCGGTATAGACCTTGCCGTCAATTTCGACAGCGGCGGTATTATCCTTGCCGGCAACAATTTTATAAGCAACATTTTTTTGGGTTTTTTTGACTTCCGGATCCTCGAGGCGGCGGCCCATTAATCTTTTGATACTATAAATGGTGTTTTTGGGATTGAGAATCATCTGTCTTTTGGCCAAATCACCGACCAGTTTTTTGACCGGTTCGACAACTGAAGGAATTAAATTGCGGCCTTCGGCGGTAAGAATGACTTTAGGGCGGCCGGATTCCATAACAGCGACACAAGAGTTGGTGGTACCAAGATCGATACCAATGATTTTGTTTGACATATTCTTTATTAAATTTCTAATTCTTAATTTCTAATTTCTAATTAATTTGATAAATTTCTTGAATGGCCGACGACGACTTGGGCCGGACGAATAATATGGTTGTTTAAACGATAACCGATTTTTCGGACGGAGACAACATGGTCTTGTTTGCCCGGAGCAACACCGACACAATCCATTGATTTGGGATCAAACTCGAGGCCTTTGGCTTCAATTTCGGCTAAACCTTGATCGTTTAAAACTTTTTTGAATTTGTCGATACTAATTTGAAGGCCGGAATCTTTGAGGTGATTTTGAGCCAGGTGAAAATCATCGAGAACAGCTATCATCTTGCTGACAATATCAACGGCGGCTAAAGTGGCAAAAAGCTGACGCTGGGATTCCATTCTTTTTTCTAAGTTGGAATAATCGGCCAAAGAACGTTTGAGTTTGTCTTCTAAAATGGCCAGCTCTGAAACCGGATTTTTTTTAGCATTTTTCTTGGACATGAGGAGGGGTTTAATTGGTAATAGTGGAAATTAAAGAAGCAAAATAGTCGACCAGGGGAATAATGCTGTGAAAATGACAACGGGCCGGACCAATAACACCTAAAATGCCTTGATGGGGGCCGGCTTGATAGTTTTGATAAATAAAACCACATGGTTCCAAATGTTCCATGCCTAAATCTTCACCGATTAAAAGATGAATGAGGGTGTCTGTTTGGTTGTCGGATTTACTAATGATATCGAACCAAAAATTGTTATTGTCGAGAAGAGATAAGACGGTTTTGGTAACGTCAATGTTGAAAAACTCGGGTTCTTCCAAGAGATTACTAGCACCATAACTATAAATAGAGTTCTGGTCGGTGGTGGCAATAGCCATAGAACGGGTGCGGATGGCCAATTCTTTGGTGGATTCTTTTATCAGTTTTTCAAATTCATTTCTATAGTCCCAAACTTTTTGTTTGACCTTAATTTCTTCGCCGGAAGAAAGAGCTTTTTTGTCCATTAGATTTCTGACATAGAATTTTAAACCCATGGAAGTAGGAGTCCGACCGGCGGAAAGATGACCTTTTTTTAAGAATCCAAGTTGGGTTAGGGTAGAAAGTTCGTTTCTGATAGTAGCCGAGGAGATACCCAAAGAGTATTTTTTTTCTAAGGTTTCGGAACCAACAGGAGTGGCGGTTTCGATAAATTCCTCGGTAACGTGTTTGAGAATTTTTATCTGTCTGGAGGTTAGATCAGTCATATTAGCAATATAATAGGGTGAGTGCTAAAAGTTGTCAAGAAGATAAATTAGATTAAAAAGGAAAGACTGAAGAAAAGGGCGGATAAAAGGGCAAGATTTAGCCATGAAAGCTGGTTAAACCGAGCCAGCATAATAATGGAAAAAAAGTAAAAAGAGAGAAGAAGAGAGAGGGGGAAACGACGAAAAAGAAAGAGAAATGTAAGAAAAAGAGAAAAGAGAATCAGAGCAAAAAAGGTAACTTGAAATGGTAGGGTGGGCGAAAAGAAAAAAAACAAAATTAGAGGCAAGAGCCAAAGAGACAAAAAATAGACAGATAAGCGGGGTTTAGTTTTTGGGGTTTTCATCTTTTAGCGAGGCAGAAGGTGGGGCGCTTAATTTGATTTTGTCGACCACGCGCAAGAGTTTATTGGTGCGGGTTTGACCAACAGAATTGTATTGACGATTTAAGCTGTCGAGACGGTCGCCGAGTTTGATAAATTCAGTATTGAATTTATCAAACTCCTGCTCAAATTGGCGGATGTGACCGATGATGTTTTGAACATTTTTTTGATAACGAAAATTATCGTAGGCCTGGAGAACCATGCGAAGAATAGCGGTAAAGGAAAAAGGGCCGGCAAAAATAACCTTTTTGGACATGGCATCCTGCCAAATATCTGAAAGTTTGTCGTAAATAAAGGAAAAAATCATTTCGTTGGGGATAAAGACAATGACAAAATCGACGGTTTTTTCTTCGGGATTGATATAGTCCCGGGTGTTAACCTGTTTTACTTTGGCAATAACGTCTTTTTTGAAATCTTTTAGACATTGGGCGCGGGTCTGTTTGTTTTTTGACTCAGCCATTTTTTGCAGGTTTTGATAAGGAAACTTAGCGTCGACATTGATACGGACACCGTCGGGCAAGAGAATGGCAAAATCGGGACGGGTGGCGGAAGTGGTTTGTTTTTGGTTAAATTCATAGTTAACCCCCCTGACAAAACCGGCCATTTGCAAAAGATCTTCGGCCACTTTTTCACCAAAGGCGCCACGGAGTTGATTGTTGCTTAAAACTTTTTTGAGAGCTTCGGTGGTGGCGGATAGATCGGCAGTGATTTTTTGATGGGATTTAAGTTCGCTTTTTAGACTTTCAAAACTGCCAATCCTTTTTTGCTCGGCATCTTCAAGCTTGTCGGAACTGTTCTTCAGTTCCTGTAAAACCTGTTTAATGGTGGCGTCAATGGAGTCTTTTTTGTGGGCCAAATCATCGGCGTTTTGGCGGGATTGGGCCGAGAGCTTTTGATCGGCCATATTGATTAAGGACTGATTGGCCTCGTTTAGGATTTGAGGAAATTTTTGGTTGAATTTGGCAAAAAAGTCATCGGCCAAATTGTCGGCCTGGGGAGAAATTTTACGGATAACAAAAAAGTAGAGAGCCAGAGCCAGAGACAAGCCGGCAAAGAGGCCAAGAAGAAGGTATAAGGTCATGGTTGATTTTACACCAGATTAGTTGGCGGCGGCGGGTGGCGGGAGAAAGACCAACGAGAAGATCGCAAACAATAGTATCGGCTAAACGGGCGTTTTGTCGAAACGGTTGATTTTTACAATTTTTGCAGATGGTGTAGGTGATCGGGATCGCGACATTGGTCGCCGGTACGGTCAAATTCTAAATTAAGAATTTGTTGATAGACCTGACGGATAAGTTTTTTGAGATTGGCCACCTGATCGGGCTTGATGTCAAACTTTTTTTGAATAAAATCATTTTTGGATTGGCTTTTTTGGACAAAGTCGATAGTGC
>CAZRAZ010000003.1:0-27998 GCA_964598275.1 uncultured Gammaproteobacteria bacterium
GGCCCAGCTTGATAAAACCATCCAAGACGCCATTTTCGGCAACGTCGGTTCTCTTGTCTCCTTTGTTATCGGCAATCAGGATGCTTATGTTTTGGAAAAAGAGTTTGGCAAAGACTTCCCCGCCTCTGATCTGGTCAAACTCGGTCGTTATCAAATTATTGCCCGTCTATCAATCGACTCCGAAACCACCAACCCCTTCTACGCCTACACTCTACCGCCTCTGTCCTGTAAAAACCAAGGTCGCGACAAACTCATCCGTACCTCCCAAGAACGCTGGGGCAAAAAAAAGTAAAACTTGACATCCCGTACGTTTTAACGTACGATATAACTATGAACCAAAATATACCCTCCACTCTTTCTGTCAGCGATGCCAGAATCAACCTATACAATTTAGTCAAACAGGCCGGCGAAAATTTACGTCAATTTACCATCACTCACAAGGGCAAACCTACAGCTGTAATCATGTCTGCCGAAGAGCTGGAAAGCTGGCAAGAAACCGTCGACATACTAAACGATCCCGAAACCATGAAAAATATTCGTCTGTCTCAAAAACAAATCAAACAAGGCAAAACTGTTGACTTCGAACAAGTAATCAAACAAATGAATATTAAAATATGAAGCTAGAATTTACAGAGGCCTCCCAAAAACAATTCCAAAAACTACCTCAAAATCAAGTCAAAAAAATAGCCAAGAAAATAAAAAATCTCCAACAAAATCCTCTTTTAGGTAAAAAACTTCAGGGTCAACTAAAAAACTGCTATTCCCTCCGAGCCTGGCCATACAGGATTATCTACCAACTTAACCCAAGCGAAAAAAGAATAATCATCACCGATATTAGTCACCGCCAATCGACCTACAAATAAACTACGGTTTTTTCCAACCTGCCCATTTGCACCTCGGATACTTACTGCACCCAAAAAACTTTCTCCCTTTCTTGGTTTTTTTCACCACCGCCCTGGCTTTACAATCCGGACACTTAAACCCCGCCCATTCCATCAACGGTTCTGTGTGCTTGCACTCCGGAAACCGGTCACAGCTGATAAACTTGCCAAATCTTCCCAATCTAATCACCAATTCTCCTTTTTTGCACTCCGGACACCTTCGGCCTGCCTTTTCTGTCTCCACCTTCACCCTTTTCGACTCCTTTTCCACCTTTTTAACTTTAACCGAAAACCCCTTCCAAAAACTTTTTATCATTTTTTTCCACTTTAATTTTCCCATAGCTACTCTGTCAAGATCCTCTTCCATTTCCGCCGTAAACGGCAAAGACATAATCGCCGAAAAATTCGTTACCAGGAACTTATTGCTGGCCACTCCCAAAACCGTCGGTTTAAATTTCCCCTCTTCTTTTGTCACATATTGTCTGACCTGAATAGTCGAAATAATCGGCGCATAAGTACTCGGTCGGCCGATTCCCTGTCTTTCCAAACAGCGCACCAAAGAAGCGTCATTATAACGTGGTGGCGGACTGGTTTCGGCCTCTATGCCTGTCACTTCTTTCTTTGGCAATTTCTCTCCTTTGCTCAATTTTGGCAACAATTGATCCTCATGTTTTTCTCCGCTGATTTTCAAAAAGCCATCGAATAACATTCTTACTCCAGATGCTCTAAATAATCCTGTTCCATTGGATAAATCAACAGTTGTATTTTCTACTCTCGCCGCTGTCGCTTGGGTTGCTACCGCTCTTTTCCAAATCATTTGATACAATTTTTCCTCGCGTGGCCCCATTCCATTTCCACTCCTAACTTCCACCCTGGTCGGTCTGATTGCCTCGTGGGCCTCTTGAGCATTTTTCGACCTATTTTTATAATATCGGGGTTTTTCCACCACATATTCCTTGCCGTATGTCCGAAAAATAAAAGTCGAGAATTGACCCATCGCCTTTTCCGACAAATAAAGCGAATCGGTCCGATGATAAGTAATCAAACCTTTTTCATACAACTGCTGAGCTACACTCATTGTTTGCCTGCCCGACCAACCCATTCTCGCTGCCGCCACCTGTTGCAATTTTGAAGTAGTAAAAGCCGGCGCCGGTTGTCGTCTGCTGGCTTTAGACAGCACCCTTTCTACCTTAAATTCTTTTTGCAAAGATTTTAAAAAAGCCTCTACTTGAACCTTTTTGCCAAAAATCGACCGACTGTAATTATAACTGCCGTCAAACAGGTCTATTTTTTTGTTTTCAATAAATTTTTTACCAAAAACCTCCACCAAATCAGCTTCAAATTTACTCTTGCCTTTAGTCAAACTTGCCGTTATCCTAAAAAACTTTTCCTGGCTAAATTTCTCTATTTCCACCTCTCTTTCGCACACCAACCTTACCGCCACCGATTGCACCCGTCCTGCCGACAAACCCCGCCTTACCTTTTTCCACAACACCGGCGACAAACTATAACCCACCGCCCGATCCAACACTCTTCTCCCCTGCTGGGCTGATACCAAATTCATATCAATTTTACCCGCTTTACCTATTGCCTCCTCTATTGCCTCCGCCGTAATCTCGTGAAACACTACCCTTTTAAATTTGACAATTGGAACTTGTTTATTGAATTTCGTTTGTTTCTTGGAATTTGGTCCATTGGAATTTGCCAATATCCATTGGCAGTGCCAGGCAATCGCTTCTCCTTCCCGATCGGGGTCTGTTGCCAACAGAATTTCTCCCGCCCCTTTCGCTTCTTGCTTTAATTGCGCCACCACCTTACTTTTATCCATATCTATCACATAATCTACCTTTATATCCCCATCCAGATCTACCCCCATTCTCGATTTTGGTAAATCCCGCAAATGCCCCACCGTCGCCACCACCTTATAGTTTTTTCCCAAAAAACGCTTAATTGTTTTTGCCTTGGTCGGCGACTCCACCACCAAAAGTTTTGTCATATCTGCCATTGTTTACTATCCTATCACCCTTGTCAATCACCAAACCAAGCAAAAATGTTACAATCGTTCATGACCAAAGATCTTTTTATGGGCAAAAAAAACAAATGGATTGCTCTCGCTCCAGACAAAAAAACCATTATTGCCGTTGCCAACACCATAGAAGAACTATCCCAAAAAATCGGCTCAAAAAACACTGATCAAAAAATTACTTTTCTAAACGTCCCCCCCGCCAACACCTCACTTTCATTGTAAGTCGTCATGATAAAAATACCGTCAAAAGATATTTTCCAGAAGCTGGCATTCGTTTAAATTACAAACATAAAATTTCTCCCCAAACAATCAACGCCGTTTTTGATTCCGGCTCAAATATAAATCTTTTTCACTCATATTTCGGAAAACAACTTGGCATTAACGTCAAAAAAGGTAAGCTGTATCAAATCCAAGGTATTGGTAATATAAAAATACCAACCTATCAACATCAAATAGAAATATATGTTGAAGATTTTGGACCCTTTAAAACCACTGTTAACTTTTCAGATTATCAAAATTTCTTACAAATCATCGGTAGAAACACTTTCGAGTTCTTTCAAAAAGTTACTTTCAAAGAAAAAGCAAAAATTCTCGAGCTAACAAAATAATCACCCTTGTCAATCACCTATTTCTGCAATACACCTTTTCTATCTTCCACCCCACCCCGCCGGCAATCCTCTTGCTTGTCCAATCTCTCTAAACAACCGCCTCGTCTCTTCTCCCATTGCCGAAATATCTCTTTCGTTTAAACTGGTAATGTTCATTCTCTGATTCCCTCTCTCTCTGTTTCTCAACAAACATCCTCTCAACCGACCTAAAAAATTTTTTAAATGCTGCTGATTGCTCTCTGACAAACCCGCCGCTTGCGTCTTATCCAACTCCTCCACGTTTCGTCTCACTATCCCCTGCTCAAGAGCTACGGCAAAGCTTTTCAAATCAGGCGCGCCTGCTCTAATCCCCATATAAACCTCACTTAAAATCTCCATCGCTTCTCTATATTTTTTCAGCACTTCTTCCTGTCTTGCCGCTTGCTCATCAATCAACAATCCAAACGCCGCTTCAATCCTCTGCCTTCCACCTCGCCACCCGCCTTCAAATCCGTCTGTTTTTTCTTCAACGCCAGCCCTAAGATCCGCTAACTCCTTTTTTGACTTCTCGCATCTTTGGAGAATCGTCGACCCTTCGGCCTGCTCAACTCCCCTATACCTCAACCTTACCTTCTCGGCACTAACATTTTCCTCCACCGCAACATACGAATCTGGTATTGTTCTCCTGAATAACCTCACTACCCCGATACCCCCTTCTCCCTCTACCGCCGTCAAAAAATACCCGGCCACCTCTTCTGTTTGACAACCCACCACTTGCTTTGTTCTGTTTGCTATCTCCCCAACCCTTTCATCGTCTTTTCCCAACACTTCCACCAACTTTCTTTTATAATCTTCAAGTTGTTCCGGTGTCAAACTCCTCACCGACGAAACCCCAGGCTCTCCCCTCTTCAATTCTCCATTCATAAATTATGATAGCATGGCCGCAATTAATAACCCTCGAGGTTGATTTTTCACTCTCCTATCACGTCTTTATCATATCTTGGTACCACTGTTTGAGGCTCATCAAACCACTCTTTTAATATATCTCCCACCATCGGCGCCGCCACGTCACTACCCTCTCCACCCCGCTCCACCAACACCGTTATCGACACCTCCGGATTATCGCTCGGCCCAAAAGCCGTCAACCAGGCATGCGTATCCTTACTGCCATCCCCCACCTCCGCCGTTCCCGTTTTACACGCCAAGCTGGTCTTAAAATTAAACAAAGGCCAGGCCGTTCCCCCGCTCATACACGCCTGTTTCATTCCTTCCTTTACCAAAGCCAAATTACCCTTATCTATTCCCAAATCAACACAATTTTCTTTTCCCTCCTCAAGCAAACTCATCCGGCACCTTTTCCCGCCATTGGCAATCACATTGGTCATCATATTAACCTGCAAAGGTGTCACCAATAAATCTCCCTGTCCAATTGATAAATGATAAGTGTTACCCAAATACCAATCCTCTCCTTTTACTCTTTCTTTCCACTCCGGATCCGGCACTACTCCGGTAAGCTCACCCGTTAGTTCTATGCCCGTTTTTTCCCCCAAACCAAACCTACCGGCCCACCCAGAAATCCTCTCCACTCCCAAACTTTCTCCCAACCGATAAAAAAATATGTCATTTGATCTCTTTATTCCGGCAACCACATTCACCATCCCCTCAGTTCCCCCGCCCTTATTCCACAACCAGTTGGTATAGCTCCATTCTCCTATCCTGATAAACCCCGTATCTTCAAACTCGCTTTGTTCGTCTATCACTCCCGACTCCAAACCGGCCGTTGCCATTACTATCTTAAACACCGACCCCGGTTGATAAATTGAAGCCACGGCTCGATTTAATAGCGGCCGATTTTCCCCATCAGCTAAATATGCCGAGACCATCTCGGCATCCCGCTGGTAAGAAAAATTATTAGCATCAAAAGACGGCGTCGACACCAAAGCAATAATTTTTCCTGTCGACGGTTCACTTATTATCACTACAATTTTCTTCTTATATTCCGATACCATTTTATATATCTTTTCCTGCCAAAAAGCATCAATACTTAAACGCAAATCCTTTCCTTCCTCCGGTTCTGCTCTCCCCAATTCCCGTACATATTCACCCTTAGCATCCACCTCTATCAATCTCCTGCCATCCTTGCCTGCCAACACACAATCCATTTCTTTTTCCACCCCCATTCTGCCCACCAACATTTCTGCTGTCAATCTCTCTCCACAAACCCCTTCTCCCACCTCGTCTTCTTCGGTTTTTCCCAAATAACCAGTTAGAAATGAAGTCGATTCTCCATAAGGATAAAATCTTTTCAGCTCGTATGCCAAATCCCTGCCCTCAAATTTAAATCCATCAAAATCACCCACTCCTTCGTATAATTTATTGCCTTTATCGTCAACTTTAAAATATTGATAAACACTTTTTGCCAACACTCTACCCTTACTATCATATATAGTTCCTCTAGCCGCCGGAATTGTCTGTTCAAATATTTTATTATCCCAAGCCCGCATTTTAAAATAAGCCCCTTTAATCAAAGTTAAATTCAAAACCCCTCCGGCCAACAACAAAAAACTTACTATTAATCCCAAACAAAACAACCAATACTTCCAAGACAAATCCGCCTCACTCATTCCCCATACCCCGATATTAAATTTATCTTTTCTAATAAATTTTTATCAGCAATCACTTCTCCCGTCCCCTTAACCACACACAAACTGGCATCTTCCGCTACCCTAACCGTCACTCCGGTTCCCCTTTCAATCATCTTGTCTAAACCCGACAACATTGCTCCCCCGCCCACCAATACCACTCCTCTTTTTAAAACGTCCTCCATCAATTCCGGCGCCGTTTCGTCTAATACCCTTGCCACTGTTTTCACTATCTTTTCCACTAACATCGACATCGCCTCTCTTACCTCCGTATCCGAAAGATTAATACTTCTAGGTAAGCCGGTCTCCAAATCCCTGCCTCTAACCAAAAATTGTTTTTTCTTTTTACCCTCTCCGGTCAAATCGCCAATCTCAATTTTCACTCTCTCTGCCGTCAAACTACCAATCAACAAGCCATATTTCATCTTAACGTAATTGACAATTGCCTCATCAAAATCAATTCCGCCCACATCTATACTTTTCCCCACCACCACTCCACCCATCGACACCACATTAACTTCCGTCTTTCCTCCACCCACATCAACAATCACCAATCCTGCCGATCTTTCCATCGGCAATCCCAAACCCGCCGCCGCCAATACCGCCTGTTCCAAAAGCATTACTCTTCTGGCTCCCGATTTTTTAAATATGGCCTTTATCGCCCTCTTTTGCACATCGGTAATCCCGCTTGGTACTCCCACCACCACCCTTGGTTTTAAAATTTTGGGGTATTTGCTGGGAATTTCATAAATTAATTTTAGATAATAAGAAATAATCTCCTCCGCCGCCTCCAAATCGGCAATCAAACCTCTTTTTATCGGCCACACCACTTCAATCCTCTGTGGTTCCCGACTCATCATTTCCTTGGCCCTAAAACCATAAGCAATTGACTTGCCATATACAGCCTTCGGCGCCGACAATCCCGTCCATCGCTTTTTTTTGATTCTGGCCAGCACCATTGGCTCATCAATCACCACTCCTCGATCAGCTAAATAGACTAAACTATTGGAACTTCCCATATCCACCCCGATATCCCAACCCAGATCCGCTACCAAATCCTCCCACCTTTCTTTCCATCCACATTTTTTCCTCACCCCTAATTTTACCTTAAATTTTACCCTTCAAAACATCGATCGATCAATGTTACCTTTTTTGATGCGAAATTGAGCCTGGCAACAGACTCACCAGAGCAGAAAAAAACGGTAACATTGATCGACCAAAACAACGGTTATACTACAGTAATGTCTCTCAAAAAAATCATTGTCTATCTCTATCTTGCTCTCTTCTTTTTCACTCCTTTAATTTTTTCCTGGCAAAATTCCGAACTTTTCGAACTGCCCAAAATGCACTTTGTTTATGCCCTAACTTGCCTGATTCTTTTCTTTCATCTCCTCTCTGCCCTCAAAAAACACACGCCCCTGTTTCCCTCAAATTACCTCACCTTACCCCTTTTTCTTTTTCTCCTAAGCCAAACCATCTCTACCATCACCTCCGTCGATCCCCTTACCTCCCTTTACGGTTACCCTTCCCGCCTAAACGGCGGATTATTTTCTCTTCTTTCTTACTCCACTCTTTCCCTAATTCTTGCCATCCACATTACCCCCCGTCTTCGCCGCCAAATTATTTCCATCTCTCTCCTTTCCGGCTTCCTTGTCTCCGTCTACGCCATTGGGGAACATTTTGGCATCGACAAAGACCTCTGGGTCCAGGATGTTCAAGCCCGGGTTTTTTCCACCCTCGGCCAGCCCAACTGGCTTTCTGCTTATCTGGCCATTCTTCTTCCTTTCTCTTGCCACCGGCGCTCCGCCAAGTACTATCTCCTAAGTCTTATTCTATTTTTGACCCTTCTTTTCACCAAATCAAAATCGGGCCTTATGGCCGTTTTTATCTCTTTGGGCTTTTATTTTTCCTTTATTTTTGTCAAACAGCGCCTCAAAACTCCCAAATCAGTCTTTTTCCTCCCCTTAATCTTTCTGGCTCTTTCTCTCCTCATTAGAAACCCCATCAAAGATTTTCTTTTCCCCTCTCCGCCTCCAACCGCCAACAATCAAACGCCGGAAATCGAAGTCGTCAACGTTACTGCTTCCGAAGACATCCGAAAAATCGTCTGGACCGGCGCCATCGACCTCTGGCGTCAATTCCCCTACTTTGGCACCGGCGTCGAAACCTTTGCTTACTCCTATTACTGGACCCGCCCCGTCACCCACAACCTTACCTCCGAATGGGAATTTTTATACAACAAAGCCCACAATGAATATCTAAATTTTCTGGCCACCACCGGCGCCTTCGGTCTCCTAACTTATCTCTTTTTACTTTTTTCTATTTTCAAAAAACTACTTAAAAATTGGAAATTAAAAATTAAAAATTCAATGATACTTGCAAGTATCATTGGTATTCTAATCACCAACTTTGCCGGTTTTTCTGTTGTTATTGTCAACCTTTATCTTTTCTTACTTCCCGCCCTTTCAGGACGTCACTCCGATGCCACATCGGAGGATACGTCCTCAATCCCTGGAACGTTAAAAATCGCCCTGCGATTTTTTTACGTTCTCCCCATCTTTCTCTTCGTCCAAAACTTCCGTTTTTATCTATCCGACCTTTCTTACGCCACCGCCAAAAAAAGTACCGACCTTTCAGAACAGATTGAGTTTTATCACCGTAGCCTTTTCCTTCGCCCTCGCTTTCCCCCCTATCTTTCCGCCCTATCCACTTCTCAAGTTAATCTGGCCCTAAAAAACCCAGCCGATTCCGCCAATCTCATCACCTCCGCCATCAACAATAGTAATCTTGCCGTTTCTACCTCCCCCGCCTCCACCGATCTCTTAAAACAACAGGCCCAAAATTACTATCTTCTCTCTACCCTCGACAGCAATTACTTTATCAAAGCCGTCGAATCCCTCCAAAAAGCCATTGCCCTGGCCCCCACCGATGCCAAAAATTATTATCTTCTCGGCCGTTTTTTAGAAACTGCCTCCCTCACAAACCAAGCCATCGATTTCTACCTGCAGGCCACCGAACTTAAATCCAACTACGACCATGCCCACTTTGCCCTCGGCCAAATTTATCTGGCCCAAAAAGACTATGTCAATGCCAAAAACCATCTTCAAATTGCCCTCGACATCAACCCAAAAAACATCGAAGCCAAAAAACTGCTTGACCAAATCGATCAAACTAACTAGTTTTTTCTTCTTTCAGTAAATCAGCCACCCTCCGTTTCACCATCCTGCCACCCTCCCATTTATAAAATTTACCTCTGTCTTTTTTTACCTTATCCACAAATAAAACTCCGTCCAGATGATCCCGCTCATGTTGCCAAACCACCGCCTCAAAACCGGATAACACCCTCTCTCTTTTGGTCAACTGCCAATTCTTGCCTCGTTTGACGAGGTCCTGCCAAAAAGCCTCTAGCGTCAACCATCGTTTTACCCGCCCAAAAAAACCTGGAAAAGATAAACAACCCTCCAAAAACCCCTCCTGCCCGCCATCATCCCTATCCGTCATTACCCACTCCGGTTCTCCCGTCACCCTTACGATTCTGGGATTAATTACCACCTGCAATTTTCCCTCTCTCTTAACCACAAAAAACCGCCTCAATATCCCCATCTGTACCGCCGCCAACCCGGCTCCATTTTCACTATTCTCTAGCTTCTTTTTCACCAATTCAATACTCTTTTTCAAACCGGCATCCGCCCTTAATACCTCTTTACTTTTTTTTCTTAAAATCCGATTGGGAAAGCCAATAATTTCTGCCATGGTCTATTTTAACAAAAAGTCCACAATTTCAGGCTATAATAAGCCATGATAAAAAATATCGTCTTTTTTGGCTCTTCGCCATATTCTCTTATTGTCCTAAAAAAACTCCGGACCCTTCCCTCTTTTTCTATTTCTGCCGTCGTTACCAAAGCCGACAAGGCCTTTGGCCGAAACCAAATTATCACCAAAAACCCGGTGGCTCAATTTGCCAGCAATCGCCACCTTCCCCTGCTTCAACCTCTCGATTTTGATCAAGAATTTATCCGAAAATTTGCCGACCTCAAACCCGATTTAGTCCTGGTTGTCGCCTACGGCCCTCCTTTTTTTAGTCAGGAAATGATTGATATTCCGCCTTTTAAAATCGTCAATATTCATCCCTCCGCCCTGCCGCTTTACCGCGGCGCCACCCCCGGCCCCTGGCAAATTATAAATGGAGAAACAAAATCTGCCGTCAGCTTTTTCCAAATCGATGCCCTCCCCGACCACGGCTCTATCATTACCCAAATTCCATTTGACATTTCCCCCACCGAAACCTCCCCTTCCTTTTATCAAAAAGCCTTTTCTCTGGCCGCGGACAATCTGGAGGCAGTTCTCAATTCCTATATCAGAAATCCTGCCATCCTTTCCCCTCAAGACCACTCCAAAAAGACTTATTTTCCTAAATTCAATCAACTGAATGCCCAAATCGACTGGTCTTGGCCTGCCGATAAAATCGGCCGTTTTGTCCGTGCCCTTCTGCCTTGGCCCATCGCCTGGACCTATGTCAAAAATCAAGCAGGCCTTAAACTGAAAATGAAGATCTTCTCTTTTGACCAAAAACCCCAATCCGTTCAAATCGAAGGCAAAACCCAAGCCGACTGGTCGCAAATCTCACTATATTATCAAATCATCAAAACCTCTATTCCTCGAAATCAAAATAAACAAATTTAGCCTATCTCTGGCCAAAAAAATTTTTGACAATTCTCCTCATTTTTACTTAATATTAATCAAAGGAGGAAAAAAAGATGCCAGTCAAAAAAAGAAAAGCTGCGCCCAAAAGAAGAGTCGCGGTCAAAAGAAAACCAGTCACTAAAAAGGTCCGTCGTTCTCGCGCTAAAGCCAAAAAAAAATAGTCAAACGACTTAACAAAAAAAACAGTCTTATTTTTTAACGCTGTTTTTTTTGGTCTTAATCGCCAATTTCTCCGCCTTCACGTTTTTCGCTTTCTTTATACATTTAGAACACAACCACTCTCCCGACACCTTTTGGATATTTACCCTAAAGTTCCTTGGAGTTCTATTTTGGGCGTGTGAACGATTTCGCCCGATTCCGGTTTTTTTAGCGCACTTACTGCAAACTCTCATGGGGTATACTATAACATCTTTGCTTCGTTTTTAAAACATGTTAACCATCTTTTTTATAATTGGCATCATCATCGCTCTTACCATCCACGAGTTTTCTCACGCTTATGTTGCCGATCGCCTGGGCGATCCCACTCCCAGATCTTACGGCCGTTTAACCCTAAACCCTCTGGCCCATCTTGATCCCCTGGGCACTCTGATGCTGTTCATCGCCCGTTTTGGCTGGGGCAAACCGGTTCCCGTTGATAGTTACAACCTCAAAAATCCTAAACGGGACGAAATTTTAATCAGCCTGGCCGGACCCTTGAGTAATATCATTCTCGCCTTCGTTTTGGGCCTGGTAAACCGCTTCTTCCCCAATCTGCTTTTCATTATTTTCCCCATTATTTCCATCAATCTCTCTCTGGCCGTTTTTAATCTCCTGCCCATTCCACCCCTGGACGGCAGTAAAATATTTTTAAATCTCCTCCCTGTTGATACCGCCACTCAATGGCAAGAGGAAATAACTCGCTTCGGCCCCATTATATTAATCGCCCTCATCTTTCTCCCCTTTGCCGGTGGTAATCTTATAAGCCTGATTATTAGTCCCATTATCACCGGCCTCCTAAAACTTATTCTATAATCCTGTCATTCAAAATTTCCGCTCCCAAGCTGTCTAACAATACTTTTAACCTCTCCCTATCCTTTCCCGCTCCCCATAAAATTCCCATAAATCTTTGTATCAATACCGGCTTTAATTCTTGCCAAAAACTTACTTTTTCATCTCTTGCTAAAAATGATCCATACTCTTTCAAAAAACGGCCAGCCAACTTATCGACCCCATAATCTAATCTCAAACGCAGATAAAATTGAGCCACATCATAATATCTCGGACCGGCCAAACCGGCGTGTTCTCCGTCAATCACTCCTATTTTGTCGCCATCATACAAATGTTTTGCTACAAAATCACCATGCCCCACACTCTCTCTTATTTTATCCTTACTCTGCCACACCACTTTTAGTAATTTATCGACATCTGCCTCCACCCTCAAAGACCATTCCTCGGTTGACTGCCACAATTTCTCTCCCGATTTTCCCCTCTCTCCCGATTTTTTAACAAACTCACACTCCTCGGGAAAATCCAACTTTCCTATTTCATTCACCACCCCTGCCACCCGACCTATCTTCTCCTTATTCAATCCACCCAAATCCTTATCTTCTGCCAACGATTCACCTTCCATTCTTTTCGCTATAAAATAAAACTTATCACGCCAAAATCCTTTTGCCAAATTTTTCGGCACTACAAATGTTTTTCGACTTTTCCCCTTTGTCAACCACACTGCCTCATTCCAATTATATTCATTCTCTGTATGTTTACCCGTCTCTTTTGTCGAAGCCAACTTCAAAACCGCCTCCTTCCCCTGATAATTACCAAAGGCCAGCGCGTGTCTCCACTCCTGTTTAATTTTTTCTGTTCCAAACCCAACCGATTTCAAAAAACCCCAAAATTCCCTCTTGCTTATTTCTCTTTTTTTAGGTCGGCCATACTTAAACTTTCTTACCACCAGGTACCTCCCCATTCAAATCTTTCATCATTTTGGTAATTTCCTTGTCGCTCATCCCATGAGCTCTAGCTCCATCCTCCAAACTTTCCATTCTCCCCATCGGACAACCGGCACAATGCAAACCATACTTTTCTACCAAAACATCTGAAAGCTCCGGCCTCTTTTTCAAAATTTCGGCAATCATCATTTTTTTACCTATTTTTTTCATATGTTTGTACGGGCGACCTTTATGGTCGCCCACCCTATATGTCCTTTAATTTACTCTTTTTTAATTCCTCCCGCAATGCTCTTTCTGCTCTTTGCCACACCTTTTTTATTTTACACCCCTCCGCCCTTTCACATTCCCCTCCATCTTCCAAACAAGTCACTAATCTTTTGTCTTCTCCCAAAGCCACTATCAAATCGTAAACACTTTTTTCTCCCCAATTATCTGCCAGCCAATAACCTCCGTTCTTTCCTTCCTTACTTTCCACCATTCCGGCCTGACTTAAAGATGTTGCCACCTGACCCAAAAATCTATAAGGCAAACCCAAACTTTTGGCCATTTGCCGTAATGAGGTCATTTCTTCCCTATTTTTAGAGAGAAAAAGTAACACTGCTAATCCATACTCTATCTTTTTTGATACTGTCATCATGTTATAATTATATATCCTATCGCAAGCTGTCTTCGAGAAGGTGTTTTTTCTAGCTAACCTTCTAAAATGGGAGACGCGTTTTTAAAAGTCGTTTGATTTTTAGAATAGTCTTCCACCGCGTAGTTATGCGTGGAAAAGCCATCGAGGACAGCTTCCGTTAGGATATTTTTTTTACCGCCCCGATTATTTTTTCTCTACACTTTTTATTTCTCTCCCCTTCCTCTCTAATGCTTTTTTCGTACTTTTTGTTATAAAACTTTGGTTTTTCCAAATAATCCAGCAAAAATCTAGCCGCTTCTCCCCTCTTTTCTTTTACCCAACCTAATTTCTTTTTGGAAATCAAATCAATATTGCCATCCTCCTGACCGCCAATATGAGTAATGGCCACAAAGGGTTTGCCCGCCGCCACGCTGTCAAACAAAAAATTCGGCCCCGCTTTGCCAAATACAATATCACACACCGATAGTACTCCCGCCATGTCATCAATCCAACCCATATTTTTAATTTGCACCAATTCCCGCATCGGTTTTAAGCGCCAAAACAGCTTCACATAGTTATCAACCATCTTGTAGGCCAACTTGTCCGTCCCCGTATTAACAATTATTCCCACCGGTTTTTCCGCCATTAATAACACCGGCAGTAATTTGGTTAAAGAATTTGTCCCCAAACTTCCTCCACCGATAAACACCACCGGCCTATCGTCAGTAAATCCCAATTTTTTCTTAAATCCATTCTTCTCCGCCTCGCTTATCTTCTTGTACATCTCCTTTCTCACCCACCACCCCGTTTTTAAAATCTTATCTTCCTCAATCCCAAAATCCAAGGCTATCTTCTCCGCCACCTCATCATAAACCAAATGCAAATCAGCCTCTTTTATAAAAGAAACCGCATTAACCGACCAGGGGTCAGCCACCACTGTCCACAATTTAAAATCATGCAAACCCTCTTTTTTTTGCCACTCCGCCAGCGACCGACTATGCCACAAATAAGTACAAATCACTAAGTCTGGCTTAAGCTTACTTATCACCTTTTTAAGCCGGGGTAAATTCAAAACAGACATCTCCCCGTATATTCTTCTTACTCTCTTATTAAAAGACATTTTATGAAACAGTCTGTTTGAAGCCGGAAAATAACGATATAAAAAATTATAAAAATCGGCCAGCCCTGCAGTTTTAGCCTTTACCTCCGCATATTCCACCTGCCATTTATTTTTCTTCTCTTCCGGCTTTAAATAACCGTATATGGCCTTGGCAATCGATCTATGCCCCCAAGGCATATCATCGGTTAACACTAAAATATTGATCATCTTTAAATTTGACTAATTTCTAATAACCGATCACTCCGCATCCCGTAGGGCATCGGAGCCATGAGCCTGAAGTCAGATTTGAACTGACGACCTTCCCTTTACAAGAGGGATGCTCTACCAACTGAGCTATTCAGGCTTATTGAAATTATACTAAACCTTCCTTAATTTCGCGATTCTCTCATGCCTTTCTTTCAACTCCTTTGGTATTCTCTTCCCACTTTTTTTGTAATAATCCCAAATTGCCTCGCTTAAGGCGTCAACCGACAGTAACGAACAATGAACCTTAATTGGAGGCAATCCACCCAACTTGTCTATAATATCTTTATTGCTCATCTTTAATACTTCTTCAAGCGTCTTACCTTTAACCATCTCTGTAATCACGCTACTTGTCGCAATCGCCGCCGCGCAACCATAAGTCTCAAACTTAATATCCTCAATTTTCTCGTCTTTTACTTTAATATAAAGCCTCATCACATCCCCGCAAACCAAATTACCCACCTCTCCCACTCCGTCAGCCTTTTTTAATTTCCCCACATTTCTGGGATTTTTAAAATGATCTAAAACTTTTTGAGAATAGTTAAACATTGGAGTATGGCGATAAATGTCTTAAACTTCCTACCACTTCCGCCACCACCTTGACCGCATAATCAATCTCCTCTTTGCTTGTCCATCTTCCCCAAGAAAATCTAATCGAACCATGAGCCTCTACCGCTGATTTCCCCATGGCCAACAATACATAACTGGGCCTCAAATCATCCGCGCTGCAAGCCGACCCCGTCGACACCATCACCCCCGCATCATCCAACCTCATCATCAGCGCTTCCCCTTCCACTCCCGCAAAAGACAGATTAACCATGTTGGCCACACTTTTCTCTCCCGCTCCATTCACCTTCACCCCCGATAATTCTGTACACACTCCCTCCACAAAGCTTTTTTTTAATTTCCCCAATCTCTCCGTTTCTTTTTTCATCTCTGCCATCACTAATTCTCCTGCCTTTGCCATACCCGCAATCCCTGCCGTATTTACCGTCGATGATCTTTTCCCCTTTTCCTGTCCACCCCCATGCAACAACGGTTTCAAATCAGAAAAAATCTCCTTTTTCACCCACAACACCCCCACTCCCTTTGGCCCATAAATTTTATGGGAAGACAAGGTTAACATATCAATACCTAACTTTTCTACATCAATTTCTACTTTTCCAAAAGCTTGGACTGCATCACAATGAAACAAAACTTTTTTCTGTCGACAAATTTTTCCAACCTCTACGATTGGTTCAATTGCCCCCATTTCGTTATTAACCGCCATCACCGACACCAACAAAGTATCCGGTCTAATTATCCTTTCCAGTTCCTTCAAATCCACCACTCCGTCTCCGTCCACCGGCAACAAACTTATTTCATATCCTCTCTTTTTCAAAAAGTTCGCGCTTTCCATCACGCACTTATGTTCTATTGCCGATACAATTATGTGTTTTTTATCAGGTCTACTTTCCTCCCAAGCCTTTATCGCCAAATTATTACTTTCCGTGGCCGAAGAGGTAAAAATAATCTCTTCCGCTTCGCCTCCGATAAAACCGGCCAAAGTTTTTCTCGCTTCGTCTATCGCTTCATTGGCTTTTCTGCCCCATTGGTGCATCGACATACTATTACCAAAACCCGGCCCTTCATATTTTCTCATCACTTTTTGCACTCTGGGATCAAGCATCGTTGCCGCCGCATAATCCATGTAAGCTATTTTTTGTGTCATACTCCCACCATTTTAGTATTAGTATAATCAAAAAACAACTAGGCAAATCATAAAATGTCACTCCTCCTGGGTAAGTCACTCCTCCGGGGTGGGCCCTGCCTGCCGGCAGGCAGGTTTGACTCCCCGGAGGTGTGACAACAAATTCTTGATATAATTCTTTCACAAATTGCCCAGATAGCCCTGCCCGGCTAAGGTTGCAACATGAGTCCCGCCACTGCGGGACGAATGCTAAAACCAGACGGGTCAGTTGGTATATTAAAAATTAACAGTTTGCCTTTTGCCCAGATAGCTCAGTTGGTAGAGCATCCCCTTGGTAAGGGGAAGGTCAAGGATTCAAGTTCCTTTCTGGGCTCCAAAAAATCACCGGAGGGCTTGCCCTCCGAAGCTTTAGCGAAGGAGGGTTGGCCGAGTGGTTCATGGCGTCCGCCCTGAAAGCGGATGAGCGCAAGCTCTCGGGGGTTCGAATCCCTCACCCTCCGCATAACAAAAAATCCCCTAAAATAGGGATTTTTTGTTATGCCAAATGAGGGATGAGAAGCTGAGCCATGCGAAGTCCAGCGAGCCCGATTTATTAGGCGAGTCGGAAATCCCTCACCCTCCGCCAAGGCGTTAGTTGTTTCAGTTGATGATTTATTGAAATAACTATTTTTATGGAATACAAAAAATTATCACTAAAAAATATTTCTGCAAATCTTTTTGTTTACGGGACTACCCATGCCGTAGTTGATGCAACTTGCGCCGCAGTAATTTTTAGTATTCTAAAAAATAAAATTGTTGGGATACAGGAGTTCTTTAGTCTCGTCGTCGCGTATAATGTTTTAGCTTTTGGCCTTCAGGCAGGTTTCGGTCTAATAGTAGATTATTTCAAATCTCCGCGAGCAGCCGCTTTATTAGGGTGTGTATTTACAGGAATTTCTGCTCTTATCTTCTTATATTTTCCGATTATAGCGATTATTTTTGCTGGTGTTGGTAATGCTCTGTTTCATATCGGCGGTGGCAGTATCAGCTTGAATTTAACTCCAAAAAAAGCAACCGCCCCAGGAATTTATGTTGCCCCTGGCGCACTTGGTCTTTTGGCTGGCACATTGTTTGGTAAAAGCGGACAATTTATGGTTTGGCCTTTCATTTTACTGCTGGTTTTAATGTGCTTCTTAATACTGACTATAAAAAAACCAGAAATGGATTATGAAAGAGAAAATACTATAAAAAATAAATTCAATTATTTCGAAGCCATTTTGCTTTTAGTATTTTTATCAGTTGCGGTTAGATCGCTCGTCGGTTTTATCGTTGTTTTTCCGTGGAAATCGGATATCAATCTACTCGTAGCTTTAACAATTGCAGTTGTGCTGGGCAAAGGATTTGGTGGAATTCTGGCAGACAAAATTGGCTGGATTAAAGTTGCGGTCGGAGCCTTGTTTTTATCAATTCCTTTCATTGCATTTGGCTCAAGCAATCCATATCTCGCCATAATGGGCATGTTTCTATTCAATATGACAATGCCTGTTACTTTAGTTGCCCTATCAAATATATTACCCGGTAGACCCGCTTTTGCTTTTGGCTTAACTTGTCTTGCTTTGGTTCTGGGAGCATTTCCAGTTTTTACTGGTTTGAAACCGATATTTAGTAATTCAGCAACAATCTTTGCTGTTATCTTTATATCAGCTGCTGCTCTGTACAGTGGATTGCAATTACTGTTAAACAATAAAGTTTTCAGTTATACTAAAGAAGTAAATAAATTAACTTAAAAAGATTATGACAAAAATTACAAAATTATTTTCTTTCATGGCGTGTTTGGTTTTTGCAGTAACCATCTTTGCATCAATTGCCTATGCGGATGTACCAGCACCACCAGATTGTCTTCCTGGACAAGACCCGAAGACATCTTTTTGCGCGCCTGTTAACAACCGAAACAACCGAAATGAACAAAATGAAATTATTACATATGGCATTGTCGGTGGAACCGTGTTAGTTGTTACTGCTATTTCGACTCTTGTCTTAATTAAAATCAGACGAAGAAATGTCAAGTAATTTTTTAATAGCTTTGTTGCTGACAATAGCAATAGAGGTTTTTATTGCTATTTTGTTTGGTTTTAGAAATAAAAACTTAATTCTTGCCGTCGTTTTTATAAATTTAATCACTAACCCAATACTGAATTATTTCTTGTTGATAAATAATTATTTTTCATTTGTCTTCATAAATACAATAATTTTATTGATTTTTGAAATAATAATTATTCTAGTTGAATGGTTGCTACTGATTTTTGTCCTACAGCAAAGCCCAAAAAAATTACTTGCTTTGTCCGCTGTGACAAACTTTTGTTCGTATATTACTGGTATTCTTATTTTTAGATAAATTAAAGGCGGCGCGCCCCGCAGTGGCGGGGCATGAAATTCGGCGGCGACGGAACCCCCCAACCTCCTAATCCCCTTCAACCTCTTCAACTAAATTAAGGTTCCTTTGTTTTTCCGTAATCACACCGTTACCAATACGAATCACCTCAACACCATCATCCACCCTCAACACCATATCCGTCAGCACACCCTTCTCACCTTCCCCACCATCCACTCCAGCTACTTGATAAACAGGTCGTCCGGGGGGATGCAAATTTTCTCTTCGGGAAATTTCCATTGCCCCTAATTTCTTCTCCAAAAAAGCTCGCGCTCTTTCACACCTCCCGCACAGCATCCCACCATGACGAGTACAATCTCCTTTTGCTACTTCACATGATATTTCTTTATCCATAATTAATCATAATGTATACCCATAACCTCTACAGATCAATCCCCATATTATTTTCTAATCGGACATTTTTCCGCCACCCATTCTCGTCTATTACCCAACTCACATTTATGTACTATAATGAATCAATTACCATTACCAATTAACAACCCGCATATGTCAGAACCAAAAACCGAACACCCACCGGCATCTCTTGTTGATCAAGCTGTCAACAGTATTAATCTATCTCCCTTCAACAGATGGTTGCCAACTCACATAGATCGACTCACCCAAGACGTTAAAGAAGCCGCCGGAATTTTTTTTGGCGGGATAAGCAACGTCAGAGACAACAATCTTATCCCCTTGCCTTACCCTGACCAACAAGAAGCTGTTAATTTACTCCTGCAACAGCGTCTGATTAACGGCGGAATACAATCCGCCCTGGTACAAAATTTTACTCCGGATAAGCTTCTGCAACCTACCTCCACATATTCACCCCACGAAGTAGAAGCGCTTGTTGTCGGTTATGCCTTTGCTTGTGTAGCTCGCGGTTATAGTAACTATGCCTTATCGGCTATGGCCGAAGCTTCAAAAACATTAAACGCATCCTTGGTCGAAAAATATCTTTCTGTTTTCGCTAAATCAAGAGAGCGTTATGCCAACCCTCCATTTTCCTATCGCTACGAAGGCATACGCCCTAGTGAAGCGCTAGATTCCACCCTAAAGAATTGGGGTTTCGTCTATGATGAAACACAAAAATCTTACATCCGCCAACCAGAACCGACAGAAGTAAAACCATCAGCCTAAAAAATCAGTTCTTCCCCGACGTCCAACCAAATTTCAAAATGTTACAATCCTCTTAATTTCATGCCCAAAGACAAAATAAAACATCTTGATCTCATCCGTTCCTTGCCGTCATGGGGGTAATTATTATTCATGTCTCCACCTCTCCCGCCTATCAATTCAACCAAATCAACCCCCTCCCGCTTCACGATCCCCTCTTTACAAACAATTACAAAAATCACCAATAGACTAGAATAACAATTGACAACCTGATAAAAAACTAAATATGGAATTTAACTTAAACAATAAAAAACTTATAAAATCGTGCAAACCTATTTTGCATGAATTACATGTCAATTACAAAAAGAAATACATTGATTTGTTCTTTTATGAAAAAGCCATTGGATTCAATAAGTTAGATTTGAGTCCACTTGTAGAAACTGGCATATTAAAAAAAATCGGAAATAAATTTCGTGCCACTGTTCAGGTTTTTCCACTTTCAGGCAAATTTATAGTCACTGATTTTAATTATTCTGCTCATAGAAAGATTGGTAAAACTTATACAACACAAGAAAATGGTGTTTGGGGCATACTGCCGGAAGAAACGCCGGTTATTGCAAAAAAGGCAATTGTAAATACTGGCGATATTGTATTGGATTTAGCTACCGGCTCTGGAATGATTGGTATTTTTTGTGCTGACAAGGCTAAGAAAGTGATTGTTTCTGATATAAACCCAAAAGCTGTTAATTATGCAAAGTTCAATGCCATTTTAAATGGTGTGGAAAATAAAATGGAATTTAAAGTTGGTAATTTATTTAGTCCTGTGAAAGGAATGAAATTTGATTTGATTATTTGGAATGGACCAACAGTTGCAGTTCCAGAAACGCCAGAAAAATATCCCGTTTATTCTTATGGCGGTATGGATGGCGCAGAGTTTACTAGAAAATTTATTGATACCGCGCTTTCGTATCTAAAGCCAAAAGGAAAACTACAGTGGTATGATTGTGCGGTTGGAACAAAAGAAATGCCAGTGACAATGGAATACCTCGTAAAAAAATGGGGAGGTAAAAAAATAAAAGTGAATTTTAATTCCTTAACAAGTGATCCTGTATCATTACAAAAATCTTTTGAAATTTATGCTAAATATAATTTAGAACAACCTAAATTTAAAACTCCATTGTCTTGTAAACCAGTATCGAGGAAAGAGGAACTAAAATGGCACGATTGGTTACGGGAAAGAGGCTATACACATTTTTATTACGCATTTGTTGAAGTAAGACCCAGCAGTAAATTTGAGTTTAAGATGAATTTTCCTAAAAAAGATATTCGTACAGATAGGTATTTGACGAGGTATTGGCTTTGGATGAGTTACCCAGCAATTTTAGAAAAGTTAAAAAAGTGCGAAGAACTTTAGAAAGAATTTGCCGCCAAAAAAAACTTGAAATCGTCCTTTTTGCCCGCCGAGCCAATCGTTCGCAATTTCAGTTCGGATATTTTCAAACAGACACCGCTCATTATTTGCCAAATTCAATATACCTTCGCCTTTGTCTATAGCATTCAAGAGCAGTACGAATATATGGGATAGTGTTGATTGGTGGGTTGTCGAGAGGGAACCAGTTCAAGTCATCACATTTTTCTGGTTCAGTATTTTTAGGTTCTCCAGTCCAAACAACAGCAGTATAAAATAAGTCGACTCGCTCGCTGTTACTAGTTGGTTCCCGGATTCTAAACATAGTCAAAACATGGGTGAGGTTTTCGGGTTCTATGTCTATCCCAATCTCTTCTAAAGTCTCCCGAGAAAGTGCTTTTGTAGGATATTCCCCAGCTTCTTTGTGTCCTGCGGGTAGACCATAATTACCATCTTCGTAATCAGTATTAAAACGTCTTAAAAGCAATACCTGTCCATCTTTTTCGAGTATCAGATAAACGGCCGGGGTAATTTTAAATCTTTCTTCGGCCATAATCAAAATTCTAAGATAGTATATATTTTAATTTGAAATATTGCCCCTCACCCTAACCGCCAAACCAACCCCCTAATTCCCTTCACCCCCTCCTCTTAAATTAAGGACCCCTTTTCCATTTGGCCCCAGCTCCGAAAGATCAACCTCATTACTCGCATAAATTCCTTTATAAATACTAGCCACCATAGTACCTCTATCTATTCGTAATGTCATCACCCCAGAAGCCTCACTCATAATACTATAACTTGCTCTAGGATGCGAAAGATCCTTTTCTGTCGCCACTTTCTGAACTTCAAGTAATATTGGTCTTGCCACTGGTTCACACTTATCGCATTGCCTTTCTCTTCCTATCCCTAAAAAACCACCCCTCGCTAAATTAGCACAACCCTCACCCGTTATCTGACACAATATTTCTTTTACCATAATTAATCATAATATATACCTCTAACCCCTATTTATCAATCCCCATATTATTTTCTAATCGGATATCTTTCCGCCACCCATTCTCGTCTATTACCCAACTCACATAGATCGACTCAACCAGAACCGACAGCAGTAAAACCGTCAGCCTCCGCAAAGAATTTGTGTTAAAATAATCCACAGGATGAAAATCCAGATTACCGGCAACCAAGTCAAGATCAACAACACCGTCCGTTTCTTAATCAAAAATAAAGTTTCTCTTCGTCTCGACAAACTTCTAAAAGACTTTGCTCCCGACAGCCAAATTGCCGCCATCCATATCGACCTTATGCCGAAAACTTCCGATTTCAAGGTCAATTTTGACATGACTCTTCCCCGCAAAAAACACCTTTTCGCTTCCACCACCCACCAAAAATTGGAAAGTGCCCTCATTGACCTTCAACAACAAATCGAAAAACAAATCAAACGCTACAAAGAATCTCTCACCAACTATTCCCTCGGCTAATCCCTGTTATAATAAATCATGTTTTTCGTCCTACTTCTCCCTATTTTTGTTTTTCTCATCTTTCCCTCTCCCATTAAGGCCCAAATTCCCCTTTTTCACCAGCTAATCGCCGCCTATCAACCTCAAAAAACTATTCCCACCCCTAGACCTTCTCCTCAAATTTTGGGTATCGCTACCACCATTTCTGTCCCTATTTTGGCCGACAGCAAAACCGATCCGCTTAAACCTCAAAACGTCGGTGGCGATGGCCCCATCATCACTATCGCCTTCTTGGGCGACTCCATGATCCAAACTCTCGACAGCCAAATCATCGAAAAATCTCTTACCAAATATTATCCTGGCCACAAATTTAATATTTTAAATTACGGTCTTGGCGGAAGCGATATCGAATACGGCCTCTTCCGTCTCAAAAACAATTACCAACACCAAGGTACCGACATCCCCTCTCTTCTTTCCCAAAAACCGGATATTATTGTTATTGAATCCTTTGCCTACAACAACTTTGGCAATACCCAATCGGGCATCGACCGCCAATGGCTGGCCTTGGGTGCCATCACCACCGACATCAAAAATACTCTTCCAAACAGTAAAATTCTGCTGACCGCCACTATCGCTCCTCACTCTGTTGTTTTTGGCAATGGCAGTCAATTTAGCTTTACTTCTCTTGAAAAAATCGAAAAAACCAACACCATCAAACTTTATCTGCAAAATTTAGTCAATTTTGCCACCTCTCAAAATTTCCCTCTGGCCAATGCCTTTACCCGCAGTCTGATAAACAACCAAGGAAATCTAAACTTTATCTCAACCACCGACCATATTCATCCATCTTCCCAAGGAGCTACATTTTTTGCCGATACCATTGCCTTAGCCATTGCCCGCCACCTTCTGATATAATCTAGCATCAAAATTAAAACTGCTTATGGCCAAAAAAACAAAAGGTAACCGTTTTCTCATCGCTTTCCTCTGTGGAAAATGCGGCGCCCAAAACTATCTGTCCGAACGCAACAAAATCAACCATCCCGACAAACTTGTCCTCAAAAAATACTGTCACTGGTGCAAAAAGAAAACCGAACACAAAGAGACTACTAAGCTAAAATAAAACATGTCTCCGTTTCACGGTCAGTTTATCAAAGAATATACCGTCCAGCTTATTCGCTCGTTTTTTCTGGCCAAAAACTTCCACGAAGTCGACACCCCTCTGCTTTTACCCTCCCTACCTCTCGAACCCGGTTTATACTCTCTTCACACCCGCTGGCAACATCGCCAAAAGACCTTTTATCTGGCTACCTCGCCCGAATCCTCACTAAAAAAACTGATTTCTGCCGGTATCGGCAACTGTTTTGCCATCAGTCATGTTTGCCGCGATTTAGAAGATATCGGCCCCACCCACAACCTCGAATTTTCCATGCTCGAATGGTACGAAATGGCCAAAAACTACCGCCACATTGCCAAAACTACCCAAAAACTAATTTTGAAAGTCTTTGATGGCATCCAACAAAAACAAGGGCTTAAACCAACAAATCTACTCAAATACCAAAACCAAACCATTGACCTCACTCCTCCCTGGCCCTCCGCCACTCTTAACTCCCTTTTTAAGAAATATGCCAATCTCGATCTTGCCAAAAACTTATCAGAAACCAATGACAGCAACCCCAATTGGGAACCCTGGTTTACCAAAATAATGATTGATAAAATCGAACCAAATCTGCCCCACCATCGTCCATTTTTTATCTACGATTACCCTACCCGCCTTTCCCCTCTTTGCCAGATTTGTAAAAACTCCCCCAACTTCTCTCAACGTTTTGAATTTTTTATTGCCGGTATGGAAATCGGCAATGCCTATACCGAACTGACCGACGCCAACACCCTATCCCGCAACTTTAAAAAAGAACAACTTTACCGCCGCAAACAGCACCTCCCCACCCATCCCTACGATCAAGAACTAATCAAAGCTACCAAAACTTTCCCGCCCTGTACCGGCATCGCCGTCGGTATTGATCGTTTAGCTATGCTTTTTGCCGACACCGCCCACATCAAAGATGTTCTTTACTTTGATACCGGCAAACTTTTGAAATAGAATAAATTATGATTCTCTATCTTGTCTCTGTTTCTTTCCTTCTTTTTCTGCTTCTGACAATCATCATCCGCCTGCTTTATACCAATTTTATTGAACCCGGCGCCGTTTATTATCCCACTCCTGATTCTATTGTTAAAAACATGCTAAAGATTGCCAAAGTCAGTTCCAAAGACACTGTCCTGGACCTGGGCTCCGGCGACGGTCGTTTCCTTATCGAAGCTTCTCGTCTTGGCGCCACCTCAATTGGCTACGAAATCAATCCTCTTCTGGTTCGTCGTTCCCGCCTGGCCATCAAAAAAGCCAAGCTAACCCGGCTTGCCTCCGTCAAATGTAAAAGCCTCTGGCGCGCTGACCTTTCCTCCGCTACTATTATTACTCTCTATCTTTTTCCCCAATATATGAACCGCCTCCAAAAAGTTTTAGAAAAAAAACTTGACCACCCCGTTCTTCTTGTTTCTTATGATTATCAATTCCCTCACAAAAAGTATATAAAAAAACAAGGCAAAATTTATCTTTACCGTTTCACCCCCAAAAAATAACGCTACATCCCTAAGATTTATTTAGACCTGCCTGCCGGTTTACCCGCCGTGGTGGGCAGGCAGGAATTAGAAATTAATTTTGTTTCACAAAATTCGGGTGGACCCGAGGGGAATCGAACCCCTAGCCTCTTCGATGCCATCGAAGCGCGATAACCGTTACGCTACGGGCCCTCAATCTTCAGCTGATTATATACTAAGTCAGCAATTGATTCTATTTTCTGCTGCAATCTTCTATCACCATAATCAACTACCAAAACTCCTTTATAATCTTTATTTTTTGTCAGCTTACCTTTCGTCCTTGGATCAATTTTAGCTGAATAAAACAATTTTTTTGGTACACGGGTAATACACCTCCAATATTTCTCCAAAAATTCAACGTCTTGATCAGCCCTGCACTGAACAGTGCAACGAATTTTTTCTGCTTTATATTCTGGGAATCTTTTCAATAAACACAAAAATATTGTAATTATCCTTGGGTCAGAGCTACCCAGTGAGAACCGTCTATGTTTACTTTTATACTTTGAAGCTTCCCCAAGACATAACATCGCCAATGCAACCAAGCCAGTTGAATTATCCTTAATTGTCTTTGCTACAGGCAAACTTTCTCTATTTATCTGATCTAAAAAAATTCTTCTACTAATTTTGTTCGCCTTCCAAGCCAGCACTCTGGCTTCACTTAAATTTTTTCGATTTATTTTTTTTAGCTTTTCCGGATAATCAACCGGCAACAAGACATTCCGACACCAATAAAACATGGTTGATTTTGGCACCTTTACTCCTAATCTCTGATTTATTTCCCCATAAGTCTTTCCTTGTTCTCTTAGTTTTTGAATTTCCCTTTTTATACCCAACGAATATCTTGCCATTAACACATTGTACACTTCAAGAGTTCGAAATTCTTCTTCCATCCCCACCAATCCTATCTTATTCATTCATTTATAACCCTCTTTTGATATCATTTTCATATATGGTCAAAATCACCAAGGCTGTTATCGCCTGCGCCGGCTGGGGCACCCGTTTTTTACCCGCCGCTAAAACCTACGCCAAGCACCTCGTTCCCATTTTAAACAAACCCCAAATCGAATACGTCCTAGAAGAACTCATTGGCGCTGGTATTACTCACGCTTGTATCGTCCACCGCCACGGCGAAAAGACCCTCAAAAACCACTTTAAAGCCAATCCGGAGCTTAACCACTATCTCAAAACCAATCACAAAGCGTCCGTTCTCGATTCCCTTACCACCATCAACCAAAAACTCAAAATAAAATTTATCCCCCAGCCCCGATCTCTCCCGTATGGCAACGGCACTCCCATCTTAGCCGCCAAATCTTTTATCGGTTCTGACCCTTTTGTTTATCTTTGGGGAGATGATTTGACTATAGAAAATAAACCCGGCGCCTTTCTCTCCCGCCTTATCAACACCTTTAAAAAATACAAACCGGATATCATCACCTCTGTTATTAAACAAAGCCCCCAAACCATCCAACACACTGCCGCCGTCGCTTACAAAAAAGATCCTCTTTATCCCTATCGTATTTCTGACATTATTGAAAAACCTGCCCTCGGCACCGCCCCCTCTCTCTTTTCCCAAGGAGCCAGATTTATCGTCTCTCCCAACATCATTCCTGTTTTAGAAAATCAAGCCGTCTCCAAAGGCGAACTCTGGTTTACAAACGCCGAAGCCACTTTGGCCAAAACCGGCATTGTCCTGGCTGTTCCCTACAAAAAGGCCTCCTGGATGGCCACCGGCGATCCCCTAAATTGGCTTAAAGCCAACATCACTCTTGCTCTCCGCCACCCCGACTACCAAAAAGACCTCAAAACCTTCCTCGGGTCACTAAACTAAATCCTCTTTCCCGCCATCAACTTACCCCATTGACAAAATCGTTTACATAAAATACTATATAAACATCTATGGATAATATTATGCCTTTCACCGCCACCACTACCGATATTCAAAAATCCTACCGACAGGTGTTTAATAAAGCCAAAAAATTTGGCCCTGTTGTTATTCTCACCAACAACAAACCTGATGTTGTTATTATTTCCATAAAAGAACTCCAAAAACTCCGTCTTCAACAACAAAAATTTGAAATAGAGGACACTTTATCCGCCATCGCTTCCTATCGAAAAGACAAAAGGCAAAATAAATTGATCAAAACTAACTCGCTTACCGATCTAATCTAATGAAACCCTGCCAAATCCTCTACTCCCATCAATTTGCCCAAAAAATTAAAAAACTTCCACCCAAAATCCAACAACTGGCCATCAAAAAAGAAGCAATATTTAAACAAAATATCACTCATCCCAGTCTTAAAACTCACAAACTTTCAGGCCAATTTTCTTCTTTTTTTGCTTTCTCTATCAACCATTCCTATCGTATTCTTTTCGCTATTGAAAAAGACCAAACTGTTGTTTTTATCAACATCGGTACCCACTCTATTTACAAATAAACTTTTTCCAAAACAGATTCTCCTTTTGGCCTCAATTCTTTTCTAAAACATATCCTATAACTTGACATTTTTACTTTTTT
>CAZRAZ010000003.1:28098-39905 GCA_964598275.1 uncultured Gammaproteobacteria bacterium
CTAAAACATATCCTATAACTTGACATTTTTACTTTTTTTTGCTATATTCTGATCACTTAACACTTAATTGTTAGAAGAGAGAGGGAGGGTCAAAAGACTTATTTCTTTCGACTCCCCTTCTCTTTTGATAATTAACAAATTGTCAATAGTAGCAGAAATTACTTTTGGCGCTGCGCCAAAACCAAATTTCCCTACTGCTCCTTTACAATCCGCAAAACTCAAAAAACTGGTGATACCGTCTTGGATATTAAATCAACATCTTGTCTTCGTGACTTTATAATGCGTAATTAAGAAATTCGTAATTGATCATTGATTTGTATCCAGAACGGTATCACTAGTGTAGTGAATACTAGTATCGAAAAACCCACCGCATCACGGATGGGCAAGTTCTCCAGGAGGCAAGGAAATGACAACGAGGAATCCGCTCATCATCATCGCGTCGATCGTCGGAGCGACGATCATCTTCGCGACCATCATCTTCTTTTTCTATCCAGGGATTGCCTTTGGGCACCCCATCTGGGGACCCTGGCCGTCCACCAAGCCCGCCACACCCGCCGCGACTCCCGTCGCCACGCCCGTCGTCGCCGCCGCGACCCACGTCATCCCGACCGTTACCCCCCAGACCGTCGGCGTACAGCAATGCTGCCCGACCACCACCCCGACGACCGCCGCCGCACCGACGCCCGTCGTGGGTTGCCCCAAAGAGAGCACCATGCTCACCCCGCAGGGGAAGGCCAACAAGGATGGCCTGTTCTCCATCAAAGATCTGGTAGCCCCCAATGGCTTCCCGAATATCATCTTTGACGGCCAACTCCGCCCGGACCAGATCCACGTCTTCCTCGTCTTCGATAGCCAGGTCCCCGAACTGACCTTTGTCCAGGGCACCGTCTACGCCGTCTGTGGCGACGCCACCGCCATCGCGGTGCGCATCGCCAACGAGAAGGCCAACCGAAATCCCGGCTTGGAAATCCAAGTCCGGGATCTCCGCGGAGGGGGCAACAAGTTGATCCGCGGGATCAACTAGCTCCCACCTGCCAACACCCTCACTGGGATCAACGCAAGCGCAAGCTTGTGTTTGAACCCAGTGGGGTGTTTGGTTAGAGAAATGAGTTTTGCGGAGGTAGTCGTCCGATGTCCATCGGACCTGATGAGCCCCGCAGCGGCGGGGCGAAACTACTATGAATATCAAAAAACTTTTCTCTTACTTTAACCACCCAAACACCCTGTTGGTAATTAGTAGCTACCCCGATCCCAAAACCGGCATCGAGGGACTTGATGCCGTCGCCTGGCATTCCCAAAAAACCCTTCACTCTCTGGCCGCTAAAAACAAAAGAATTGTCGTTTTTTCCGAAATCAGTTCCCAAAAAAAACCCTATTTAGACAGCAAAAACATCCTCGTTTGCCCCCTTTGGCAAAAAGGCAAACCCCTATCCTTTTTCAAAGCCTTACTTCAGGTTTTTAAATTCCCTCAAGCCAAAACTATCCTTTTTCAGTTTGAATTCAACATCTTTGGTGGCATCCTTCCTGTCTTAATTATCCCCCTCTTCTTACTGCTCTTTCGCCTTTCAGGCAAAAAAATTATTTTCGAAATTCACCAAGTTATTATTAATATTTCCACCTTAAGCACCCATCTTCACCTTAAAAACCGCCTCATAGAAAAAATCCTCAATCTTGGACTCTTAAGCTTCTACCAAGCTGTCGGTTTTTTAAGCCAGCATATTGTTACTCTCGAACAAGAACTAAAAACTCGTCTATCCACTCTCGTCTCTGCTGATAAAATTAGTTTCATCCCCATCTCTACCCAAATCAAAAACAAGTTACCTCAAAACCAAGCCAAGCAAAAACTTGGTTTCAAATCTGACGACTTTGTTGTTATCTCCTTTGGTTTTATCAACTGGTACAAGGGCAGTGATTGGCTGGTTAAGGCTTTTTCTCAAATCAAAGACAAAAATATCAAGCTGATTATGGCCGGCGGCCCTTCCCCTACTCTTAAAGACAAAACTTATTACCAAAAGTATTTTTCCCAATTCAAAAAAACCGTTAATTCCAACAAAAACATCAGCTTAACCGGTTTTATTCACGACGATCAAGTTAAACTCTACTTTTCCGCCGCCGACCTGGTTGTTTTACCATACCGCATCTTTATGTCCTCTTCCGGACCATTGTCACTGGCCTTTTCTTATAGTTTACCCTTTCTTCTCTCCACTCCTTTGGCCAAAAACTACATCAACAGTCCAGACTTTTACCTATCCTTAAAAAAAGCTGGTTTAAACTTATCCGATATTAGCTTCCCCTTAAATTCAAGCGCTTTTAATTCAAAAATAAAAGTCGCCAAAAAAAATCTCAAAGTTCTCGCTTTTCTTTCTAAACTAATCAAAAAACAAAGAAGTCAGGCCAACACCTCTCAAAAATATCTTAATCTCATAAATTCAAGTAAAATTAATCATGCTTACTTCGCTGCGCCAAATTATCAAGCGTCTTGATTTTTTACTCCTAATCGCCGTTCTAATCCTCCTTTTCGCCAAAAATTACACTCCAGGCACCTTTCTTATCGGTTGGGACAATCTCATGCCAGAACTAAACCCCTGGCTCAATATTAAACGTTCTCTACTGGCAGTCTGGCAACAACACCAAGGTCTTGGCCTGGTCAGTGGCATGGCCCATTCTGCCGACCTGGTTCATCAACTGATAATCCTTCCTCTAACTCTTTTTCTACCTACCAACAACATCCGCTATTTATGGCATTTTGCCATGATGGGCGCCGGCACTCTCGGCCTTCTATTTGTTCTAAAAAAACATTTTCGCTTTTCCACTCTCATCAACCTCTCCGCCAGCCTTTTTTATTTACTCAATTTCGGCTCAGTCCAAAACTTTTACACCCCCTTCGAACCCTTTTCCGTCTTTTGGGGCTTTTTCCCTTGGCTTATCGCTAGTTTTTGGTCTTGTCTAAAACAATCCAACAAAAAAAATATTACCCGCCTGGCTATCCTTAATTTTTTGGCCACTCCCTCTTTTTATGTCCAAACCAATTTTATTGTTTACCTTCTCTGTCTTGGTCTCATTTCTCTTAGTTTCTTTATTACCTCCCGTCCTCGGCCGAAATCCCAAAAATACTTCAAAAGTTTTGCCACCATTCTTCTGGTTAATCTATTTTGGCTTTTACCCTTTTTCTATTTCCTAAAAAATGACATCGGCAACAATCGTCAGTACTTCGGCAATCTTATCGGCAGCCAAGAGGTTTTTGAACGCAATCAACGTCGCGGCAATCTATCCGACTTCCTCCTTCTCCGCGGCTTTTATTACGATTACCAAGCCGGCTCAACCTCTATTATGGCTCCCTGGGTTCAGCATTTTGAAAACCATTACACCCTAACCATTGGCTATTTTCTATCAAGCTTCGCTCTCATCGGTCTCATCTCCCTGCTTTTCAAATATAAAAAATTTAATACCGCCAGTCTCTCTGTCGTCCTCATGTTTTTTCTCTCTTGTCTAGCTCTTCTTTCCAACCAAGCCCCCTTCAGCTATCTAAATGCTTTTGTCAGACAAATTTCCATTCTAAATCAGGTTTTCCGTTCTCCTTTTACTAAATTCATCACCCCTGCCGTTTTTTCTTTTTCAATTCTGATTGCCTATGGGCTCAACTTCACCCTCAAATTACTTGCTTCTCTCAAATATTCAACCAAACTAATAAAAAAAATTCTTCTCATTACCTTTATTTCAGCCTTATTTATTTTTTCCCACCCTTCCTTTACCGGCAATTATCTCTCTCCCAAAATGCGTCAATCCATAAAATCAGAATATTTTGACTTATTTAACTATCTAAAAAACCAACCCAAAACTGCCCGTATTGCCCATCTTCCCTCTGGTAATTTTTGGGGCTGGACCGATTATAACTTTGGCATCACCGGCTCCGGTTTTATTTGGTATGCCATCGACCAACCCATTCTTGATCGAACCTTTGATGTTTGGAGTCAAAAAAACGAACAATACTACTGGCAACTAGACAACGCTCTCCAAAAACAAAGCCCGGAATCACTTAACGATATTTTTGAAAAATATTCCATCCAATATGTCATTTTTGACAATAATATTTTTTATCCCTACGATCACATCTATGCCAAAAACTCACTTCTAACCAAATCTCTTTTACGAAACATCGGCCAATTAAAACTAGAAAAGCAATTTGGTCAAATCTCCCTCTATCGCTATCTCTCTGTCAATACTAATCTCTATACCACCGATCAGATGATCAGCGTTTCACCATTCAAAGCTGTTAACCAAGACTACGCTTTCCATAATTTTGGCGATTACCTTTCCACCCCCGTTTCACAAATTACCTTCCCCTTTATTGATATCTTTTCCAAACGTCTTCCTTCAGAATTTAGCCTCATCCCCCAAATCAACTCTAATACTATTACCGTCGGCCAATATCAATTTCCCTACGATTCACAAAATCCACTCTACAATCAAAACCTGATTCTGTTCAACCATCCAAAGCCCGAACTGCCTTTCCAACAATTCATCATCAGTCAAAGCGCCGCCTTTTTTAGATTTACCGACGAATCTTCAATCCATTCTTTCTTTTGGAATTTTCCCGAAATCGGTCTCAACCAATCCTATTTAATTAAAATCGAATACCGACATCTAACCGGTCGTCCCCTCAGATTGTCTATTTTGGGCAAAAATAACCGTTTCAAACTTTTAGAAACTCAACTTGAGCCATCCCAAAATTGGACCGAAAGTTGGTTTGTTATACCCCAGCAAGAAGACAACAACTATACCCCCGGCTTACAAATTTTAATCTACAACTCATCTTTCAACCTTTTGTCTTCTATAAACGACATCAAATCCATCAAAATCTACCCATTCCCTTATCAACAATTAACCTCTGCTTTTTATCAAAACGATTCCGTCAATCTCACCAAATCCACCAGAAATTACCTCGATTCCATCTCAAACATCTTCTATTATCAAACAAAAATCACCCCAGAAAGTCAACTCTTCCTGGTTCTGCCACAATCTTTTTCTCAAGGCTGGCTGGCCTTCTACCTTTCCGGCCCCCGCCCCATATTCTTAAAAAACCACACTCCTGCCAACAACTGGGCTAACGCCTGGACCTTACCAGTTACCAGTTACCAGTTACCAGTTACCATCTACATAATTTTCTGGCCCCAACTCTTAGAATTTCTAGGCTTTGCCCTCCTTATTCCCGTTCTTGTCTACATTCTCAAAAAACCTAAACCGTTCTAATATTTTCTCTCAAATATCCACTTTCAACTGTCCGCTGGCATACTTGTGTAATAAACTGGCCATCAAGGTTTCATATGGCATACCATTTTCCACCGCTCTTGCTCTGATTTTATATAAAACCGCCTCTGATAATCTCATGTTTACATTTTTTGATTTTTTTAAGCCCATTTTAGCCAAATCCATTAGTCTTTTCTTTTCCTTCTCCACATCGACCACCCTCTCCGTCTCGCCTTTCTCAAAATCAGCCACTATTATTTTTTCTTCTTTACTTAATTCGCCTTTCTTTTGTTTCATATTTCTATTTTAGCAATATTTAAGAACGTATCGTCCCGATGTTACATCGGGACGATACGTTCTTATCCTATAATCTTGACTGAAACCGATTCATAAGATATAATTACCACTGTTTCCACAAAAAATAGCTTTTTGTTGGAATATCTGTATTTAGTTCTTTGACAAACGACCGCAATAAGATTGAAGAACACCTTTAAGAGTACCCTTTTTTGATACTTTTCGACGTGTTCTTCAATCCTAGCAACTCAGTAAGGAGGTGCATAACCACCAATTTCCTCGTCGTATCCATTCGCCGCCAAGCCTGTGTTGGCTTTCATACATAAGAAAGGATCTCGCACCATGAAACGCTTTCCACGCACTTCAATCATCCGCATCGCTCTCATGTTCATCGTAGCCACACTGTTGCTTCTTCTTGCCTGGAACCTGCTCCCGTCGCACGCCCAAAGCTCTTCGAACGCCCCCTGGTCTTGGGTCAGCATTTCCTCAAAAGTCATTGCTCTCCAAGGGCAAAAGGTCACTGTCACCGTCAATGTTCGCAACACCACCACCGAGGGACGTAACTTTGGCCTCCATGTCTGGCACGGAGGACCAGCCTGGAATGGCTGTACGGACGAGGAACTTCCATTCGTATCCTGGCCGACCAGTGCACAGAAGGAATATTGCAGCAGAGAAAAAGGCTGTTCCTTCTACTGGAGCGGCACTATCGATCCAGGCGAATCACTTGACTATCAGATCACAGTCACCACCGCCACCGACTGGGTAGGCTACACTCCCTTCGCCAAAGTCTTCGATGAGGACTCCACAGAACTGGTAGAAATCATCATGACTGTATACCCCGCCTATCGGCAATACCTCCCTCTGGCTCTCCACCACTGATCTTCCCCGGCACGCCGCCTCAAAGCCCCTTGGCTGGCGGCGTGCCTCCCTCCCCTGCGGTCGTTTGTCAATCAAAATTCCCCAAATACCTCTTTATTTCTTCTCTTATATCTGCCCTATCCTCTCCCTTAATTACCCTATCAATCCATTCTGCCACTTTTTCAAAATCTTCCTCTTTAAACCCCCTGGTCGTCATCGCCGGACTACCAATCCTAATTCCCGACGGTCTAAACGGACTGGCCTGATCATGCGGTATGGTGTTGGCGTTTACTATTATTCCCGCCTCTTCTAAAACCACCGCTGTCTCTTTACCCCTGCCCGCCAAGACTGGAGCATCACGACTGTCGGCGGGTCCCACATCAGTCACATCTACTACCATCAAATGATTTTCCGTGCCAAACACCTTATAGCCCTTATTTTTCAAACTTTCTGCCAAAACCTTAGCATTTTTCACAATTTGCCGGGCATAAATCTTAAACTCCGGCTTACTTGCTTCTTCAAAAGCCACCGCCATAGCCGCAATCGTATTTTCATGCGGACCTCCCTGTAATCCCGGAAACACCGCCCTGTCAATCTTTTTTGCCAATTCTGCGTCTTTTTCTAATCCCTTTTTAGTTACTCCGATCACCGCTCCTCTTGGCCCTCGCAAACTTTTATGTGTCGTCGACGTTATTACATGCGCAAAAGCTGAAGGACTGGGATGTACTCCACCCACAATCAATCCCACAATATGCGACACATCGGCTACCAGCCACACTCCCACCGAGTCAGCAATTTTAGAAAATTTCTCCCAATCCAACACAAAAGGATAAGCCGTCGTCCCCGCCATAATCATTTTTGGTCGGGTTTGATCTACTAATTGTGCTAGTTTGTCATAGTCAATCCGTCCATCTGCCTCCACATCGTATTGCACACTAGTAAAATATTTTCCTGAAAAAGTAATTTTGGGATGACCATGAGTCAAATGCCCTCCCGCCGACAATTTTAGTCCACAAATTTCATCCCCCGCCTCTAGTAATGCCATCTGCACTGCGCAATTGGCAGGACTGCCCGAATAAGGCTGTACATTCAAATGTTCTACCTCCAACAGTTTCTTGCCCCTCTCCATGGCTAAATTTTCAATTTCGTCCACCACCCCATTGCCCTGATAATACCTTCGACCCGCATAGCCCTCCGCATATTTATTGGTCAGTACACTAGAAAGTGCCCGCCTTACCTCTTCTGAAGCAAAATTCTCGCTTGGTATCAAATAAATCTGCTCTTTTTGATTTCTCTCTTCTTTTTTAATCAAATCGGCAATCGTTTTATCCATTCTCTATTCTATCACCCACCGCCTAGTCTCTCTTCTCCTTTCCCTTCCCATTCACATCCGCTGCATCCGCCTCCTTTATATCCTGGATTTAAACTAACCACTCCAGCAATATAGCAAATCCCTTCTTTTCTTTGACAAGTATCTCCTCCACCTCTAACGCTAACACAATCCACTATTAATTTTCCCCCTTCAACACCAGGATTAGCATCAGGATACTTTCTGTCTACTTCACCCAATATTTTATACCTCTCACCGTGTCCCATAATACCCAATTATATCAGTTTTCTACGGCACCAACAACTTTCCTCAACTTTTGCTCTCACACCCACCCCCTCGTCTCAATTTCTCTCATAATTTTTTCATGTATTACTTTTACTTCATCTTTTCCCTCCACCCTAATCCAATTCTCTTCCCTGCCCGCCAACCACTCATAAACATTTGTCACCCGTTCCAATCTTTCCGTTTTTTCAAAAATTGTTCTTTCGTCACCTCGCAAGTTCATCCTTTCCATTGCTATCTCAGCCGACACATCCACCCAAAATGTTAAATCAGGCACCACAGAAACTTTCCGATTAAGTTGAAGCAACCATTCTTTTTCGGCCACCTCTGCTCCATAAGCCACCGTTGATCCATAATATCTATCACTTACCACCACCCTTCCCGTCTCCAAAGCTGGCTTTATTACTCCATTAGTATGATCAATCCTGTCTGCCACAAAAATCATTTGCAAAGCCAGAGGAGGCATCTTTATCCTTTTCCTTACCACCTCCTCCACTAATTTACCCGCCGGCCCATCAGTATGTTCTGCTGTCAGCAACACATCTACCCCTCTCCTTTCCCACTCCTCAGCCAACATTCTTGCCTGGGTACTCTTCCCGCTACCATCAATCCCTTCCAAAACTATAAATTTACCTTTTTCCATTTTTTCTAAAATCTAAATAAATTTTACTGGCTGTCGGCCCCTTTTGTTCAAAATACTTACTTCCCAGTCTTTTATCTCCATAAGGTATTTCCACCGGACTGCTCATTTTCACAAAACAAATTTGAGCCACTTTCATTTCTGCATACAATCTAATCGGCAATCTCGATATATTACTCATTTCAAAAGTCAACTGCCCTTTAAAACCCGGATCAACATAACCTGCCGTCGCATGAATTACCAATCCCAACCTCGCCAACGAACTTTTTCCCTCCAACTTACCGGCCAAATCTCGTGGAAAAGAAAAACTCTCTACTGTCGAACCCAAAATAAATTCGCCCGGATGCAACACAAAACCCTCCTTCTCTATCTTCACCACTCGCGACACATCCTGTCTATCCCTTACATCAATCTCCCCCGCCTTATGATTATCAAACACCCGCACCTTTTCGGAAAATTTTAAATCGTAACTCGATGGTTGCACGCAAGTTTCGTCAAAAGGATCAATCATCAGCCTCCCCGCCTTAACCGCTTTTTTAACATCCCTATCAGATAAAATCATTTTTTCTTTTCCTAAATTGACCTCTAACCCGCAACTCTCCTCCTTCAATCTGTTTCCACGCACCACAACTTAAATTTCCCTCCCAGCAAATCCCCTCCACCGCGCAACTTGCCCCCGCCAACTCAAACAACAAAGGCGCTTTTTTCCTCACTAATTTAAGCATTGCTTCAGCCAATGCTCTAATTTCCCATTGTGCCCTTTGACAACATCTTAACTCAAAAAAATGCAACAGCGTCCTGGCATTCATACTAACAACCATTTTGGTTTGCAAAGATTGAGGCTGACAATATCTGGCATCTTCTATTTTTATGCCCGCCTCAATCAATTTTTCATATAATCTCTGCCCCGCTGTTAAATATTTTTCATATTCTCCTTTTAGTTTTGATTTTTTTATCGCCTCCGGTATTCGATACGACACTTCCGCTCTTTTCACATAGCGACCCGACTGCACCGAAAAGCTAGTTCCCACCCGATGTCTAACCAATTGGGTTTCTGTAATTCGTGAAATTCCTTCAATGGCAAAAGTAAAACTGGCATGCTCTATTGTTGACATGTGCCCGCTGGCAATTACCTGTCTTATCAATCTCTTTTTTGTTTTCTCGTCTGTCTTTTTTAAAATCTCATCCGCCCCCGCCGTGCTGTAACACTGTCTTATGGCCGCCGCCACATTGCTTTCTGCCTCCCCGGTCCAAGACAATAATTTAACTTTCAATTTATCTTCTCTTACCATTATCTCTTATAATATCAAACAATTTTCAACCGTTCTCTGTCTTGTATCTCTTCTTTTCTCTCTTTATACTTAAAGCCATGACCAAAATCCTTGAAGCAATCCTTTCTCTTGTCCATCAAAATGGCCTTTTAGCCATGCTCGGTGGCGGTTTTATCGAACAAATCATCGTTCCCATTCCTTCTCCTATTATTACCATGGCCGGCGGCGCTTTTTTAATCAGCCACACTCTGCCTATCTTTGAGACCATTTGGCAAATCTTTATCAAAGTCTCTCTTCCCTACACCATCGGCGCCACCCTTGGCACTTCTCTGGTTTTCTGGACCACCCACCTTGGCGGCAAACCCCTAATCGACCGCTTTGGCAAACTCATTGGCATCTCCTGGAACCTAATCGAAAAAATCAAAACTGATTTCAAAAAAACCATCAAAGACGAACTTTTTATTTTAATCGCCTGCGCTATTCCCGTTGTCCCCGTCTCTCTGGTTACCGCTTTTTGCGGTGGCTTTCGCATATCAGCCGTCAAATTTTATCCCATAGTCTTTTTGGCCCTCTTAATTCGGGCCACCATCTTGGGTTTTGTTGGTTTTCAAATGGGCGAGGCTTTTACAAAGTTGGCTCACGGCCTTGATAAAATCGAATCCGTTCTAACCGTCATCGGCGCCGGCCTCATTTTGGGCTTTTTGTACCTCAAACGCGAAAAGTGGCTCAAAACTAACCAATAGTTTCTTCAGAACGTCACTCCGATTTTACATCGGAGGATACGTTCAACTACAATACGGACATTTGTCCCCCGTATACCACCGATGGCACATATTACAAAATATCTCTATCTTACCCTTAGAATCAAACCTAATTCTACTGCCTTCATTAAATACACTATTAAATATCCCTCCTTTCCCATTTAATCCCAGCATTGATCCCCCGTGATTTCCCATGGCATTTAATCGATAACCCCTCAAGACCATCCCCATTTCCAAAGCCAAATCCAAGTCTATTCCCCTCAAACCCGAACTTTTTAAATCTTGAAATGCATTTCCCACCGCCATTTCTATTTTATCTCGCAAAACAATGTCTTCTGTCATTCTAATTGCTCTCCAAACTTCTGGAATTCCAAACATTCTTTCACTAAAAGCAATCCAATCTCCTCCTTTTAATTTAATTCCAATCGGCTGACTCCTCAAATCTTCTGCCTCAATCACCCCGGACACCAACCTCCCTCCTTCAAAGCAAACCATATTCATCGCAATCTGCAACAAATCCTCCGGTGTTTTCCGAACCACTATTCCCCGACAATCCAATACCATCTCGCCCGCCAAACTCTCTGCTCGGGCCACCACCAATCTTGCGTCAACATAAGATCCGCCGGCAGGACTTATCCAAAATATCAAATCACTGCCACCTTCTGCTAATCTAAACATATTTTCTGCCCCCTCCGCCTCCTGCCTGCCAAATTCCATTTCTCTATCCAAACAAATTTCCCGCCCGCTATCTCTGTCGGCAATCACTCCGTCACTTCTCTTCACAAATCTATAAGGTGTCACATTCCACTCTTGACCTGCCCCTTCCTCGGTATAAGCATGAGCCACCTGCCGCACGGCAAAACCTTCACCCCCCTGCCCTACAAATTTGTCCATTTCAATCAATCTGTTCATTTTTTATTCCAAAAAACTATTTGGAACTCCGATTACTCATCGGAGGGCTCGTAAAAATTTATTAAGTATTCGGACTTATGGCTTTCGCCAATCACCGTTGCGGCCCAGCGAAGGATTTTAACCTCACTTTCCTTTGTCTATTTATACCATATTTTTCTGAATAGGCTACGATACATTTGAGACTTTTGGATAGTTAGATTTATGTCTGATTC
>CAZRAZ010000004.1:0-24271 GCA_964598275.1 uncultured Gammaproteobacteria bacterium
GTAGCGGAATTATCGGGATGAATGACAATCCAGATGTTTTTAGCAAAACCAGCCAAGGCTTCGTCAATAGAGTTGTCGATGATTTCGTTTAGACAGTGATGAAGGCCGGTGATGTCGGTGGAGCCAATGTACATGGCCGGTCTTTTTCGAACCGGTTGCAAACCTTCGAGAACGATAATTTGTTCACCGGTGTATTTATTATTGTTATCGGCCATATTTTGGATGATTTATCAATAATTCATTTTAACAAAGGAAATATAGCTTTACAACTAGCAAATACTGCCTAAGGTTGGGGAGATTTTATGAGTGAATTTTTTGTAAAAACAGGATCTAAAAAATGCCTGTTTTAAGGTATCTTTTAGATCTATTTTGCTTGTGTTTCTTGGGTAACAATAGAGTAGGCTAGAACCGAGGCGGCAACCAAAACATTGAGTGATCGATTAACCCCATACATAGGGATTTCTACGGCAAAGTCACATTTTTTAAGGGTCTCATCCCCTACTCCGTCAGACTCGCTGCCTAAAACCAGGGCGGTTGGTTTTTTGTAGGAAGCTTGGCGATAGTCAATGCTTTTAGTGGATTGTTCGCAGGCGACTATTTGATAACCTTGCTCTTTTAGCTTTTTTAGACAATCAGAGGTGGAGGAAAAATGCTGCCAAGGAATCCATTTCCAGGTGCCAACGGATGAGCGGTGAATTTTGATGTTGGGAGGGGTGACGACAGGGCCACAAAGATAAATTTTTTGAGCGGCCACGGCATCGGCCAGGCGAAAAAAACAACCGATGTTGTAGGTGTCTAGCACATTATCTAAAACCAAAACAAAGGGGTGGCGTTTGACAAGTCGTTGCAGTTTTTTTGACTCCCCTACCCTGCTTTGTCTTAATTGATGAGAATTAAGTTTGAGCATGTAAGAGTTTAGCAACCGCCGGCGGCGGGGGCGGCGGCAGGTTCGGGCAGTTCTGTTTTGCAATCGGCGGGAGCCTTGTTGAAGGCAGAGCAAATTGCCTCTTTGATGACATTGGGAGTGCGGAATTTGTCTTGAGGGAAGCTTTTTTTGCCGATTTTCAAAGTGCCGGCACCGTCCTGTTTATAGGCAGATTCGGGAGGGAAATTTTGACCATTTAAGAGCAGGGCGGGAGAGCTGGTGATTTTATATTTTTCGGTGAGGGCAATTTCTTTTTCGATTAGATTAATGGCTTCCTGGTTGAAACACTCGGTGATTTGGCCGCTATCTAAACCGGCCTTATCGGCTTGTTCCTGCCAGCAGGTGTCGGCGTTTTGAGAATCACAAGTTGTATTAACATTATCGACAAAATCCCACCAAAGTTTTTTATCTTTGGTTTGATTCCAAGCACAGATTTCGCGGATGTTCTGGTTGGCTTCGATCCGGCCGTGCAAGGAGGCATAATAGACTCCGGTGGAGGCCTTGATGTAGGCAGATTCGTCGGCGCAGGCGGCAAAATTACTAGTGATGGTCTTTTGACATTCGGCAAGAGTGGTAAAGTATTTGTTTTCGATATAAGCAGGACATTGGGCCACATCGCCGCTTCTAGCTTTGCAGTAAGTATCAAGATTATCGATTTTGTCAAAGATATATTGAGGTTTGATTTCTGCATTATTGCCAATTAGGTCGTAAACGGGACGAAGGATGTCTTCTATTTGATTACCGTAAGGACAAAAGCTCATGACAAAAAATTGAAGTTCGGGATTTTTGCTTTTTTCGACGATAAAACTATCGGCATCAGCGCCGGCGAGTTGACCATTGTTGCCTTTTGATTGACTGTAGGAAAGGCCGGAGTAAAAAGAGGTAAATGTAAGAAGCAGAGAAAAAAAGATAACAGATGCGGCGGGAACTTTGATGAATTTATTTTTGATTTTTAGCATGTTGGTTTAATTTTTAATAGAAATGGCAGCAACGGGACAAAGATCGAGCGATTGTTTGGTTTTGGTGGTAACTTCTGGATTTTTAACTACAGCTTTTTGGGTTTTTTGGTCAAATTCAAAAATGTCGGGATAAGTTTGAGTGCAAGTTTGGCAACCGATACATTTTTGCGGGTCGATGGCTATCTTTGACATTTTTTCATTATAGCAGATTAAAGTTGTTTGTGAGTTTGGTTTAAAAAACGATTGGATTCGATAACGGCGTTTAAAACAATAGCAAGGCGATTTTCGGCATCAACAAGACTTAGCCTTTTTAGGTTTTTGGGGAAATAGTGGAAAATTTCATTACGACCATATTTCCAGCCATCCCAAAGAATTTCGGCTAATTCTTCGCCGGAATCGTGGATATCAGCCAGTTTTTGAAAGATAGAAAAACGTTTGAAGCGGAGAGAAGGATTTAGAGTTTTGCCGACACGAAAGCGGTCGCTTTCATGTTGCCACCGGTCGATTAGGCCGATTTTTAAAAAAAAATCTTTTAGATAGCCTTCGTAAGCTTTGGCGGCTGGGGCGACTAAAAAGGAATAATCATGGATAGAATCTTTTTTCAGATGAGCACGGATGGTTTGGACGTCGGAAACTAAATTTTTTTGGGTGGCTGATAAACAAGCTTTGGCTTGGTTAAAAAGCTCTGGGGTAAGCTGGGTCATGTGGTTAATTTAATCAGACCAAAAAGGAAGATAAGATTAAAAAGAAAAAAGGTCAAAAGATAGTGAGGTAAAAATTGTTGGGGCAGTTGTTTGATTTCGCGGGCAAAAAGCCAATTTTGCAGATGCCGAGGTTGGTGGCGGAAGTCGACAATTTGGTCGGTTAAGAGGTGGATGTTTAGGGCGATGGCAAAAGCGGAGGCAAAAACACTATCGGAAGAACTGATGATAAAAAGGGTGGTGAGGGTAAGGACTATTTGGAAGAAATAGTGATGAAAGATGAGATCAGTGTGGTTTTTGTGGGTTTTTTCTAAAAGTTTAATAAGAGCTAAAAAATTTCTTTGTTTTAGTAATTGTTGGGCTTGGCGGGATTCTGGTAAGGCGGGGTGAAGAAAGAGCCAATAGATAAGATGGTCTGAATCGAGGAAAAAAGAGCCCCAGAGGAAGCCAAAAAACAAATAGGTAAATTGATACCAGGCAACATTTTCCAAAAACCAGAAAAGAGAGATTAAGCAAAAAATTAGAAACAGAGGGGTAAGGTGGTATTTTAGTTCGGATTTCACAATTAATGATAGCAGACTATTCGTAACGGAGGGCTTCGATGGGATTGAGTTTGCTGGCTTTGATGGCGGGGGCGACGCCAAAGATAATGCCAACCAAGGAAGAAACGGAGACGGATAAGAAGACAGAGTTGAGGGTGACTTTGGCGGGAAAAAAATTATTGATGGCCAGAGCGCCAAGGGAACCCAAGAAAATGCCAATGATGTCGCCAACGGCAGAGAGAATGACAGCCTCGAAAAGAAATTGAGTGAGGATGGCGCGGGGATAAGCGCCGACGGCTTTGCGCAGACCAATTTCGCGGGTGCGTTCGGTAACCGAAACTAACATGATGTTCATGATGCCGATACCGCCAACTACCAAAGAGATGGCGGCGATACCGGCCAGAGCGACGGTCAGAGTGCCCAAGATACTATTAATGCTGTCTAAAATTTGGCTTTGATCGATAACGGAGAAGGCATCTTCGTCGTAGCGGTCAAGCATTAATTTTTCTGCCTGTTTTTTGACCGGATCAATGGCATCTTTACTGTTGGCAGAAATAACAATTGATTGAATGTTTTGATTGCCAATGAGGTTATAACCAATATCAAGGGGAACATAGACATAGCTGTTAAAATCGGGACCGCCGGCGCCACTACCTTGTTTTTTCATAACGCCAATGATTTTAAGACTTTTGCCCTTGACGATAATAGATCGACCGAGAGGATTACCATATTCAAAAAGATCATCGGCAATTTGAGAACCCAAGACGACCACTTTGGCATTTTTTGTTTGTTCTTGGCTGGTAAACCAGCGACCACTGCCTTCCGGCGGACTTTGACGCATGGCCGCGGCATATTGATAGTCGGTGACAATAAGGTTGGCGTCGACGATTTTATCGCCATATTTAACGGAGGCGAAGGCTTGACTCATGGGGGTAACATAGTCGGTTTGTTGAAGGTTTTTTTTGAGATAATCTAAATCTTTTTGGCTGAAAGTAACGGTGGTTTGACCGGCTTCACGGTTTAAACCACCGTTGCGGTTGAAGATTTTGCCGGGGGAGATATAAATGGTGTTTGAGCCTAATGATTCGAACTGCTGATTGACATAGTCCTTAAGACCGTTGCCGATAGAAATCAGGAGAATGACGGAACTAACGCCAATAATGATGCCAAGTGAAGTTAAAAGAGTGCGAATTTTATTTTTTGAGATGGCATGGAGACTTGATCGAAAAAGATCGGCAAGTGAGGGTTTGATTTTTAATCCAGATATTAATCTGGACTTTCCGTCCATTAGGCTGGATTTCGCTTTGTTTGACGTGGAGCTCAACGCTTTGCTTAGCATTCTTTTAATTTTAATATTTGACCGTCTTTGAGAACGATCATTCTTTGGGCGATTTTGGCCAGTTTTAGATCGTGAGTAACCATAACAATAGTATTGCCTTCGGTGTGAAGATTTTGCAAAATTTTCATGATTTCGAGACCGGATTTGCTATCTAGATTGCCAGTGGGTTCGTCGGCTAAAATGATTTTGGGAGAGTTGATTAAAGCCCGGGCAATGGCGACCCGTTGTTGTTCGCCGCCGGAAAGCTGGGCGGGGGTGTTTTTAAGTTTGTCAGAGAGATTGACTTTGGCAAGCATGTTGACAGCCAGGCTTTGGTGATTTTTTTTGGCGATGTCAGAATAGAGCAGGGGCAGAGTCACATTTTCGACCGAAGAAGTTTTGGCCAAAAGATTAAATTGCTGAAAGACAAAACCGATTTTTTGATTTCTAAGATGAGCCAGCTGATTTTCCTGAAGAGATGAAGTGTCGTTTCCTTCCAGAAAGATTTGACCGGATGAAGCGGTATCGAGGAGGCCAATTAGATGCATAAGGGTGGATTTGCCGGAGCCGGAAGCGCCGGTGATAGAAACAAACTCGCCCTTGTTGATGGTCAAGCTTATATCTTTGAGAGCATAGAAAAGACCGTTGCCGCTCTGATAAGTTTTGCTGACCTTTTCCAATTTTAAAACGGGGATCTTTACTTTACCTTTTTTTGATGACGATTTGATCATTTTTATCGATTCCTTTGGTGATTTCTATAAAATCGTCTGATTCGATGCCGGTTTCTATCTGTCTTTCTTCCAGTTGGTCTTTTTTGCCCTTGATCAGGACATACTTTTGGTTTTCCTGTTGAATAATGGCTTCGATGGGGAGGGTAAGGGTGCTTGACTGTTCGTCAAGGATAATGGTGGCGTCACCGTTCATGCCCAAGCGATAAAGAAGATTTTGGTTATCAAGATCAAGTTTGAAACGGATATCATAAACGACCGAACTTTGACCGGAAAGTGGAGTAAAAGAAATGTAACTAACCGAGGAATCGAAAGTTTTGTCGGGAAAACTGTCGATGGTAATTTTGGCCGCTTGGTCAAGACTGACATTGATAACATCTTCTTCGTCGATTTGGGCGCCAAAAAAGAGATTTTCGGGATCGATAACGGTAAAAACAGCAGTAGCGGGAGTGATATTGACACCGGCAAAGGGTTGGTCGATATTGGTAACAACACCGGCGATAGGGGTGGTTAAAGTGGCGTATTTTAGAGTGATTTCCTGAAGTTCGTAGTCAAGGACGGTTTTGTTGAGAGCATACTGGGATCGGTCTAGAATGCGTTGAATTTCGTCAGTGACCAGGTAATTTTCTCTGGTTTGGCGGTATTCGTCCTGAACGTCGTTAAAATCATGCAGACCGGTCAGATAATCATTTAGTTCCTTTTCCAGGGTCTTTTTAAGCTCGCGTTGATCAAGAGAGGCAAGGGCTTGGCCTTTTTTGACTCTATCCCCTACTTTGACGCCGACCCAGGCAAGACGGCCGGAGGTTTGGAATTTTAAATCGGCACGATTGTCAGCGTCAATTTGGCCGGTTAAAGTAATTTCCTTTTTGATGTCACTAACGGTGGGGGTAATTAGTCGGTCTTCTTTGGAATTATAGGTGAGGTTGTCGGGTTTGCCGAGTTTTGGCAGAGCATAGATACGGCTAAAGACGGGTAGTAAAAAGGCAAGGGCCAGTAAGGTGAAAAGGACAAATTTTTGAGGCTTAAGCTTCATAAGGGTATTGTTTTATAGTATAACAAAACCAGCTTTATTTATGAGTTGTTTTTAAGTTGTTTTAGTTTCCACATGAATAGTTTGTAGGGAGTTTTAATGGTGCCGGGGGTTTGGTCTTTGACGAAGGCGCGGGCGGTTTCGAGGACTTGGCGATTAGTGGTTTTAGCCAGACGGATGTAGAGGGAACGATTTTTCCAATCACGCAGTTCTTTTGCCAATTCTAGACCGTAGGCTTGAAATTCTTTTTTGACGTATTTTTGGCGGCCAAGCATGGTCTGTTTAAACAGGGCCATTTGATCTTTAAGAGAACTGGGTTGATCTTGACGAGAGGAAAGCATGGTCTATTTTAGCAATTGTTGGTTTAGGGACAGGTGGAGGAGGGATTTGACCATAGATTATTTTAGCAGAAAGTGGGCTGTTGATTTGAGAATGATTTGAGTGTCTGTTTGAGTATAGAATTGATTTGACTGTGACCATAACCGCTTTTTAAATATTTTTCTCTTTGGAGAGCATCCATCTTGTTGTTAAAGTATTCGTAGTGAATTAGACGATATGGAAGGAATTTTTTGGTCGAGTTGACGAGGCCTTTTGAGTGTCGGGATAGTCGTGTTTTTAAGTCTGAAGTAAAACCTATATATAAGTTGTCGGTTTTGAGACTTTTTAAGATGTAGACATAATAGGGCATATGTTTTTGGGGATTTTTGGAGAAGGGGACGTCAAACGTCCCACAGTGGACCCAGGGGGAGTCGAACCCCCGACTCATCCGTGCGACGGACGTGTTTTGCCAATTGAACTATGGGCCCGGTTTAATTTTTAATTTCTAATTTTTCCTTCGATTACTCAGGATTTCGCTTCGCTCAATAATTTTAAATTTTTAAAAAGGAGATTTCTTTGTTTTGTAACAAAGTTTTAATCTTAGGGAGTATTTTATCAATAGTTTTATTAATAATCAGCAATTCGTTTGACAAAAAGGGTTTTAAAACATAGTCCTCGACGGCGATATTGGCAGGAGGATGGTCGATGCCGACCCGGATACGATTGAAACTTTGGGTATTAAGACTTTGGATAATGGATTTGATGCCGTTGTGGCCGGCGGGGCCCCGGTCAAATTGAATTTTGTAGTCCCCTACTTCAAGATCAAGGTCGTCATGAACAACATAAAGATGGTCGGGAGAAATTTTGTAATAAGATAAAATTTTTTGCACCGCTTGACCGGATTCATTCATAAAAGTTTGGGGTATGGCGATAATCCAATCTTGCTGTTTAAGAATTTTGGCTGACAATTTGAGATTGGTTTTGAGGGTAGACGGGGAAAGATTTTTTAATAGCTTTAAGATAAGGTTGGCGCCAAGATTGTGTCGGCTGTTTTGGTAAATTTTGTCGGGATTACCAAGACCAATTAATGCTTTCATACTGGTATTTTATCAAATTTTTTAGAAATTTTTGATATAGAAAGATACCAAAAGCATGAAAAAGTAGTCTAAAGATAGGGAAAAGATAGTTTTGCTTGGTTATTAGCAGTCAAAGTGGTTGACTGCTAATAAGGTCAGGAAAGCATTTTTCGGAGGCGGGTTTCGGAGACGATGGGGATGTTAAGTTTTTTGGCGGTGGTGAATTTATCGGAGTTGGAAGTTTGTTGATTACAGACCAGATAGTTGGTTTTTTGGGTGATGGTGGAAACTATCCGGCCGCCTTTGGATTCGATGTCCGTCTCGATTTGTTTTCGGGGACGGGAAAGAGCGCCGGTGATGGCGAATTTTAAACCGGTTAACTTATTGACAGTGTGAGTTTTTTTTATTTTGACTTGAGACAAGATTGATTTAATGGCGTTTTTTTTGAGTTCAAGGCCGTCGATGATTTTTTGGGCCAGGGTAATTTGAAAACCGGGAAGAGATTCAAGATCAGCAAGCTGTAGGTTTAAGATTTTTCTGGGGGTGTTAAAGCCGGCATCAATAATTTGGCGGACTCTTTTGGCGCTGAAATTTGGGATGGCAGAGGCGGTGAGGATTTGATTAAGAGTCAGAGTTCTTTTGGCAGAAATTTGAGCAAGAATATTTTGACCGGATTTGCGGCCCAAGCCTTCAAGAGGGATAAAGTTGTCTATGGTGAGGCGATAAAAATCACCGGGAAGGGAAAGCTTGTTGGCATTAGCTAGTTTTTTGATAGTTTTTACCGAGATGCCTTTGATATCCAGAAATTTGCAAAACAGACGAAGGGAACCTAGGGTTTGGCCAGGACAAGAGAGACTATTGGGGCAGTGTAGAAATTTATCTTCAGCAATAAGAGAGTGGTGGCAAGAGGGGCATTTTGAGGGAACGGAAACGGGGCGGGAATTAGTTTTTTTGACGACTTTTTCGATATAAGGAATAACATCGCCCCGGCGGGAAATTTGGACCAAATCACCGGTATTAATCCCCTTTTGCTTTAGAAGCTGATAATTGCCAAGGGAGGCAAAGGTAATAATGGCGCCCCCGACTTCGACCGGATCTAAACGGGCAACCGGGGTGATGGTACCCAAAGGACCGGTTTGCCAGGTAATCTCGCGGACGGTGGTGGTAGTGGTGGCAGGAGGAAATTTGTAGGCGACTTGGAATTTGGGGCGGCCGTTTTTGGAGCCAAGTTGACGTTGAAGTGAAACGGGGTTGATTTTGACCACCAGGCCGTCGATGTCGTAGGCGTAACCGGGTCGTTTTTTGGTGAAAAATTGTTGAAAAATGTTTTCGACTTGAGCAAGGTTTTGACAGTGATGAGATTCGACGGTAACAAAGCCTAAGTTTTGCAGGAGTTTGATCTGATCAAATTCGGTTTTGGGATGAAGATTGGGGGAATAAATATCAACAGCCAAGAGAGTGCAAAACTGATTGTATTTAGAGTCAAGGCGTTGAGATAACCCAGAAGCGGCATTGCGGGGGTTAGAGTAATTAGAGTCTGGAGAAAGATTGTTTAGAGACTTAAAATCTTTGTAGGTAACGACAATTTCACAACGGACGGAACCGGTGAGGGGGGTTTTGGTTTGGGGAAGATAATTTTGCATCAAAACGACATTTTGACTGATTTGGTCCCCTACTCTGCCGTTACCTCTGGTAATGGATTTGGTCATCTGACCGTTTTGATAAATTATTTCTAAGGAGATACCGTCGCATTTGGGTTGAACTATGTAGTCGGTGTCGGCGGGGATTTTTTTGAGTTCAAAATAGTGGACAAGATCAGTATAAAAGGAGACTTTGTTTTGGGAGCTCATGAACATGACGTGTCTGGACTTGGGCCAGCCGGTGTCGAAATTTTGGTGGCCGACTTTGGCAAAAATACGGTGGTGGGGGTTTTGGCGGTGAAGAAGATCTTCGAGAGTGTCATAAGTGTGGTCGTCCATGATCGGTTTGCCGGAGGTGTAGTAGGCGTTTTTGGCTTTGATCAAAAGTTCGCCTAATTTGGTGGGAAGAATATTTTTGATTTCGGGACTATCGAGAGTAATCATGACTTATTTTATATCAGGCGGAGACGAGACAGTAGTAGGCGCCTTTGGTGGAACCTTTCTTTTCGATAACGCCATCATCGATCATTTTTTTGAGGTCGCGCCAGATGGTGTCGTCGCTGACCATGGGAATGATTTCTTTGGCGTCGGGCATACGTAAGCCACCAAATTGCTGCATAAATTCGACTAATTTGATTTGGCGTTCAGAGAGGTGGACTTGTTTGCCCCCTAGTTTTTGCTTAAATTTTAGATCGCGGGATAAAGTTTGAACTTTTTCTTTGATACGACCAAGTTCGATGCTTAGGGCTTGGGAAAAATATTCGATCCAAACGGTCAGGTCTCTTTTGAAGATGTCGGAGGATAAGTTGTGGATGGTTTGAATGGTGTTGTAATAGGATTCGGCATTGCGATCGAAATATTCTTCGGTGGAAAAAAGACGGCGGATGTCATAACCTTCAACATAGAGAGGCATCATGGCAAAGGCGCGGGAAACACGGCCGTTACCTTCGATAAAAGGATGGATGGCGACTAATATGTATTGAGCAATGGCAGATCTGATGACGGGATGAATTAGTCGGGAGTGAGGGTCGTTGAGCCAATCGATGAAATCGGTCATTAAATAGGGAACTTCAATGGCCGGCGGCGGGCGGTGGGCGATTTCGCCGGTTTTGGTGTTTTTTAGAACCACTTGCTGGTGGCGGTATTGGCCCTGCTCTTTGTCGGGGATGATTTTTTGAGTGGTTAACTCGTGAATTCTTTTGACGACAATTTCGCTGTAGTAAAAAGGACGACGGTTAGTTTCGTCCGGTTCGGGGACGGATTTTTCGCCGGGAAGAGGCAGAGAGGCGTCGTAAAGGGACCAGAGTTCTTCGAGATATTCGACCACTTGGCGGTAGTTGATGACTTCCTGAATGTCTCGGTCGCCGGCGGTGATTTTTCGGCCTTCGACCAGCTTGGCTACTTCCTGATAGGTTAAGTCGTTGCCTTCGATTCTGGTGCCGTAATGGACGGTGCGAACAATAGCTTCTTGTTGGAACTGTTTTTCGTAGGCAGGAATTAGGGGAGCTTCGTCAATGATAGCTTTGGCGGCCTCGATGAGGCCGATGCTTTTGAGAAGATTGTTGCTGATGGAAAAAATGGGTGTAAACATCGGTAGTTTGTTTATTATACCAAAAATTGATTTTTAGCAATAAGGAAATAGTGCGGGAATTTACTCAAGACAGAAGATAATAATCGAGAGCGGAACGGGGGTCGACGTTATGATCGATCATTTGAAGAGAGTGAATGAGCCGGCGTATTTTTTTGGCAGTGGAGGGAGAGGGGTTTTTGACCAAGCTTTGTTGTTGGAAGTTTAGCTCTTTTTTTAACAGGGGTAGAACGGCATCTTTGTTGACAGCAAGACGGTCGGCAGTGGCTAGTTTTTGTTGAAGATTTAAACTTTGGGGGATGGCAGAGCTGGCGAGAGTGGTTTTTGAAGATAGAAAGATTTGGTGGCAGCGAGAGAGGATGGTGGGAAGCAAGGCTTGGGGTTTGTCGGTGCTAAGAAGGAGATAGTGATGGGGGCCGGGCTCTTCCAGAACCTTTAGGAGGGCGTTTTGGGCGGGAGCAGCTAATTGGTCGGCGGAAAGGATGAGGGCAATTTTGTTTTGGTGAGAAAGGGGTTTTTGGGAAAAGAATTTTTTTAGTTGACGGATATCGTTAATGGTCCAGCTTAATCGCCCGATGGTAAGAATGTCGGGATTATTAGGATTGAGGAGGTTTTTTAGATTTTGGCAAAAGCGACTGATTCGCTTTTCGGTTTTGGAGACGGAATCAGAGATGATTAAAGTAGAAGGAAAGACGGTCAAGTTTTTGGTAGTATTAATGTATGAATGACGTGGCACCAAAAGTATATCAAAGTTTGGCAGAGGTACTGTTGGCGGATGGTTTGATTGATGAAGAGGCAAGAGAAAAAATTAAATTAAGACAGCTTAAAGGCGGTGAAACAGAAGAAGATATAGTCAGGTCTTTGCGTTTGCTGTCGGAGGTGGATTTGGTGAAGTCTAAGGCAAAGTTTTTGCGGGTGGAATTTGTGGATTTGGAAAAGACAGCTTTTTCGCCGGAGGCATTGTCTTTGGTACCGGAGAGTGTGGCGGAAAAATATAAGGTAGTGCCCTATAAATTGGATACCAAGGATGGAGTATTGCATGTAGCGATGGCTAATCCCTTGGATTTGGAAACGGTGGAATTTTTGGAGAAAAAAAGCGGACTTAAGATACAAACGTCGATGGCGGAGCAAAAGCAGTTAGCGGCTTTTGTACGGGAAAAATATCAACGGGAAAAAGGAATTACTTCGGAAGTAAGCAAAGCCTTGGACGAAAGAAAGAAAGACGAGGAGGGAAAAAGAATTGTGGGGGAGGTGCAGGAAAAGGTGTCGGCGGAGGCGCCGGTAGCCAAGATTGTAGCTACTATTTTGGAATATGCCATTAAGGCCAGAGCGTCGGATGTTCATATTGAGCCACAGGAAGAGAATGTGAGAGTGCGGTATCGGATTGATGGTATTTTGCAGGAAAAATATTTATTGCCGAGAAACGTATTGGATGCGGTGGTCAGCAGAATTAAAATTTTGGCAAATTTGAAGATTGACGAAAAGAGAGTGCCGCAGGATGGCCGGTTTTTCTTTGCTTCTGACGAGCAGGATGTGGATTTGCGGATATCGACCTTGCCGACCACTTATGGAGAAAAGGTAGTGATGAGGCTTTTGAAAAAATCGCAGAAAGTGCCGACTTTGCCGGATTTGGGCTTGAGAGGCAGAGCTTTGAAAAATTTGATGGATGCGATTGCCAGACCGCACGGTATTATTATTGTCTGCGGACCAACAGGGTCGGGAAAAACGACGACCTTGTATTCAATTTTGGATATTGTGTCGACTTCTAAAGTAAACGTGGTGACAATTGAGGATCCGGTGGAATATCAGATGAAGGGAGTTTCGCAGGCGCAGGTGAATACTCAAGCCGGATTGACTTTTGCTTCGGCATTAAGATCTTTTTTGCGTCAGGATCCGAATATAATTATGGTGGGTGAAATTCGGGATACAGAAACGGCAGATCTGGCAATCAATGCGGCTTTGACGGGGCATTTGGTGTTTTCGACCTTGCATACTAATGATGCTTCTGGGGTGCCACCGAGGTTGTTGGACATGGGGGTGGAGCCGTTTTTATTAGTGTCGTCACTAAATTGTGTGGTAGGCCAGCGGGTATTAAGGCGGGTGTGCAAGGCGTGTGCGCAACAGGTAGCAATTCCCGATAAGATGGCTGAAGAGATGAAAAAGACATTGGGACCGATTTACGAGATGGTGGGAGAGAAATGGAAAAAAGAAGGCAAGGAAATGACAATACCGAAAGTGGTTGGTTGCGAGGCGTGTAATAAAACCGGTTATTTAGGACGGGTAGCCATTTATGAGGTGATGCCGGTTTCTGAAAAAATGGCTAAATTAATTGTGGAAAAAGCGGCAGCCTCATCTATCCAAAAGTTAGCAATGGAGGAAGGTATGTTATCGATGAAACAGGATGGTTATGTCAAAGTATTGGAGGGAGTGACAACTATGGATGAAGTTTTGCGGGTAGCAGAGTATTAAAAATTAAAATAAAAAAATGGAAACAGAGATAAAAAAGATTTTAGAGATGGCAGTGGCTAATGGAGCGACCGATGTTCATTTAATCCCGGGTTTAACGCCCGGATTGCGTGTGGGAGGAGAAGTAAGAGAAATAGAAGGTTTAAGACCGGTAACGGGAGAGGAAATAAAAGAGATGCTGTCCCCTATTTTGCCGGTTGACAAGAAGAACTTAATTGAGGAGATCGAGGAGCTTGATTTCTCTTTTTCTTTATTGGAGGCCAGATGCAGAGTCAATGTTTATCGTCAACAGGGGGGTATGGCGGCGGCTTTCAGACTGATTCCGTTGAAGGTACCCGGTTTTGAAGAGTTGGGTTTGCCATCGGTATTTGAGTCGTTTGTGGATACCAGACAAGGTTTTATATTGGTAACGGGACCGACCGGACATGGCAAGTCAACAACGGTGGCGTCGATTTTAAGTAGAATTGCCCAAAAAAGGGCAGGTCATATTGTGACGATTGAAGACCCGATAGAGTATTTGATTGAGGCGGGGAAATCAATTGTGTCGCAGAGACAGGTGGGGACTGATACCAAGGATTTTTCGACAGCTTTAAAGTCGGTGTTAAGGCAGGATCCGGACGTGGTGTTTTTGGGAGAAATGCGGGATTTGCCGGCGATTGCTTCGGCTTTGACGGTGGCAGAAACGGGACATTTGGTGTTTTCCACTTTGCATACCAATTCGGCCTCACAAGCGGTGGATAGAATAATAGATGTGTTTCCCGAAGGAACGAAAGAGCAAATTAGAATGCAGTTGGCGGCAACTTTAACGGCGGTGGTGTCGGAACGTTTGGTGCCAAAAAGAGACGGAGGGGTAGTGGCGGTATTTGAAGTAATGACGGGAACGTCGGCGGTTAAGAATTCGATTAGAGAAGGGAAAGCCCATCTTTTAGATAATATAATACAGACCAGTGGCGAGGCTGGGATGATGACTTTGGAATTTTCTTTAGCCAGATTAGTAAAGACGGGCGTAATTGACGAAGAGATGGCGATGAATTTTTGTCTTCGACCATCGGTTTTGCAAACTAATTTAAGGGGGGATTTAGGACGTGGCTAGATTTGTTTTTAGATCAAAAGATTGGAGTGGAAAATTGATAAAAGGGGTGTTGGATTTGGCTGAAAAATCGGAGGTGGTGGCCTCGATTAGAGAGCATGGTTTGGTGCCTTTGTCGGTGTTTCCGGAAAAAGCGGGAGTGATACAGGAATTGAGTAAAAAATTTTTTGGCAGAGTTAACCTAAAGCAGGTATCGACTTTTACCCGGCAATTGTCGACAATGATGACGGCGGGTTTGCCCTTGACGGATGCGTTGTCTTTGCTAAAAGAGCAGATGGATCAGAAAAGTATGATGTATGAGATTTTGGATGAGGCGTTGATAACGGTAAGGGGCGGACAGTCTTTGGCGACGGCTTTGGAAAAATATGAGAAAGTGTTTGGCGAGGCTTATGTGGCTTCGATTGCGGCGGGAGAAGAAGGCGGAGTGCTGGAAGAAGTGTTGTCGAAATTAGCTAAAAATTTGGAGAATGAAAATGAATTTAAGGGCAAGGTGAAGGGAGCAATGATTTACCCCGTAATCGTGGTGATTGGCATGATAATCGTGGTGTTTATCATGATGATTTTTGTCATTCCCAAACTATTGAGTTTGTATGAAGATTTGGGTTCGGAAATGCCGATGTCGACCAAGATATTGATGGCAATGTCTGATTGGTCGCAGAAATTGTGGTTTTTGTTTCCGATATTATTTGTCGGTCCGACAATGTTGGTAAAAATAGCTAATCAGAATCAAAAATGGAAGTTTAAAAAAGATCGCTTGACGCTTAAGATTCCAATTGCGGGAGAGTTAGCGCGAAAATCGATTGTGGCCAATACTATCAGAACTTTGTCGATGATGCTGTCGGCGGGGATTCCTTTGGTAGAGGCCTTAAAAATTGTGGCGGCGGTGGCCGGCAATGAGGTTTATCGAGAGGCTTTTATGAAAGTGTCGGAGAGGGTGCAGAAAGGGTATTCGATTGCCAGTTCTTTTGAGGAAGTGGATGTATTTCCGATGATTGTTAATCAAATGACGGCAACGGGAGAAGCAACGGGGAAACTGGATGAGGTTCTAATGAAAGTGGCCAGTTATTTTTCAACAGAGGCGGAACAATCGGTGAAAACTTTGACGGCGGCCATAGAGCCGTTGATTATGATTTTGTTGGGAATTGGGGTCTGTTTTTTGGTGGTAGCGGTGATTATGCCGATTTACAACTTGACATCTCAATTTTAATAGTTTTTAATGATAGTAGAGTTAGAAAATTTAGAAGTTAGACAGATTATAAAAATGAAAGACAAAATACTTAGGAAAATGGCGGGTTTTACCTTGGTGGAGTTATTAATCGTTATTGCCCTGATTTCGATTTTGGCAGTAGCAGTGCTGGCGACGATTAACCCGATTGAACAGTCGAATAAGGCTAAGGATGCAACAGTTCAGAATGATGCGGCAGAGGTGATGAACGCCTATGAAAGGTATTATGCTAATAAGCAGAGTTATCCGTGGATGAATCAGGCTGATGCATTATCGGTGGAAGACTCCGTTATTTTGGGATCAGATGATGTTGGTTTTGCGATTTGTGGTTTGGGAGCGGGGGTGACAGGAGTAACCGCGGATGCTGCTGGGGTTTGTGCTACAGCTACGACATCAACTTTTGGAGCGTTAATTGAGTCGGATGAGCTAAAACCTTCCTTTGCCGGTAAGGCCGAATTTAAATCGGTGGCTGTTAATCCGGAGAACTCTTTGTGGTTGTATAAAGCAGCTGGTTCTGGTGGATCGATCTATGTGTGTTATATTCCAAAGGCTAAATCAAACCGTCAGCAGACTTCTAAGTTGTACTGTTTATACTCAGATGGTACCGCTAAGGATGGTACTTTTGATCGGTGTCAGGCGGGGACGGTGTGTAATGGTCGGACTTGTACGGCGAAAGCGGTAACTGCACTTGATTGGGATGACGCGGCTTTTACCGGATTGGTGGGGATGTATATGTGTGTACCGGAATAGAGAAAACTTTGTTTGAAGTTAATCCCTCCGTGTAAGCGGAGGGATTTTTTTTGTACAATAGATTATGGCGATTTTGATTTTTATAGTTGGCTTATGCTTTGGGTCGTTTGTGAATATGCTGGTATTTCGTACCGCCAAACGGTATAAATCACAAATCACAAATCCCCCCGGCCGTGGCGGGGCAGGCAAATTTCAAAAACCAAACAATAACCAATTTCCAATAACCAATTACCAAACGAGGTCTTGTTGCGATTTTTGCGGCAGACAATTAAAGTGGTATGAAAATATACCGGTGGTTTCGTGGGTGATACAAGGGGGCAGAAGTCGATGTTGTCGAAAAAAATTGCCCATCCTCTACCCGATTGTAGAACTATTGATCGGAGTTTTGTTTTTGGCCATGATGGGGCGATCACAAGGATCGCCCGTACAGGTGATGGTGAATATGATAATTGTGACCATGTTGGTGTTTAGTGCCGTGTTTGATGCAAAATATATGATATTACCGGATTTTTCGATAGTTATATTAATAATAGTGGAGGGTTTGAGGTTGCTGGTGGTTGGATTTGATTGGAGTTTTGTAATATCGGCAATGGGGGCAAGCGCTTTTTTGGGATTTTTGTATTTAATCACCAAAGGTAAGGGAATGGGATTGGGAGACGTAAAACTAGCTTTATTTATGGGTTTATGGCTGGGGTGGCCAAAGATACTGGTGGCTTTTTATATTGCTTTTATCGTAGGGGCAGTGGTGGGAGTGGTGTTAATGGCCAAAAAGAAATTGAAGAGAAAATCTTTGATTGCTTTTGGGCCGTTTTTGATTTTGGGAACAATAATTGCCAGTTTTTGGGGGAATGAAATCGTTCTTATGTTAGATTTTTTTCAGCCATAGGCTGATCCACCTTTGGTGGAAAATTTGAGGTAAAATTTGAGAAGATGAAAAATAAGGGTTTTACGTTGATAGAGATATTGGTGGTAATGGCGATATTGGTGACGATGGTAGCATCGATGACTGGGGTGTTGGACCCTTTGGCTTTGATAAACCGAGGCGGAGATGCCAAAAGAAAGAAAGACATTAGAAGAATAAAGATTGCCATGGAAGAATATATGACGGATAAGGGAACTTTGCCGACAGAAGTGACTGAACCGAGATTGTCGGAACTAAACAATAAAAGTAGTTGCGGCAGTGATATTTTCGAGCCTTGGTTAACGCCCTGGCCCTGTGATCCCGGCGGTGAGCCTTATAAAATAGCGGTGGATACAGAAGAAAGTCCGCCGGCTTGGTTTAAGGCGCTGACAAAATTAAGAAACGATAATGATAATGAAATTCCGGCATGGTGGGATGATTATCCTTTGGGTGGTTATATAGTGAAAGGGGGTTATAGTAATGCCGAGATTAATTTTGGAGTGTCGAGCAGCAACATTGTTTGGTATGATCGAGATTTTAGCGGTTGTTCCAATGATAGTCTTTGTTACCAAAGAGAAAGTGCAGAAGCGGCCGAAGGGTCTTGTCAGACGGTTGCTCCGAGAGGAGAAAATTGTTCGGGAGCTAACTGTTTTGTTAGCAGTTCTTGTTTTGAGGAATGCCGGGTAAGTTGCTGTGAGTGGGGTCAGTCTTGTGATTAGTGGTATTATTAAAAGTAATGAGGAAATTAGGCTTTACTTTGGTTGAGTTACTGGTGGTGATATCAATTATGTCAATTTTGACGGTGATTACGGTGTCACAATTTACCTCGGCGCGGATACGGTCGCGGGATGTAGCCAGAAAGGCGGATTTAAATTCATTGTCTAAGGCTTTGCAAAATTATTACGCTGATTATGGAGTATTTCCGACAGAAGATAGTTTTGTTTGGGGGGGGGAGTTTAGAGACGCTGATTATATTTATATGAAGGTGGTGCCGGAGGAAAAAAGTTCAGGTATGCCGGCATATTGTTATGTGGTTAATAATGGAGTTGGTGAAGATTCGGATAAATTTGCTTTGTTTTCCGGATTGGAAAACGAGGACGATGAAGAGTATGACAAATATGGCGGGCCGTATGTTGACCCGGGAAATTGTTTAGGTAGTTATAATTTTGTTATTTTTAGTTCTAACGCAGGTTATGAAGATTTTTAAAAAAGAGAATAAGGGTTTCATCCTTCAAGGATCTCAGGATGAAAGGAAGATAAAAGCTTTCACTTTGGTGGAACTTTTGGTAAGCATATCGATTATGGCGACTTTGATGGCGATATTGGTGCCAAATTTGATGGGAAGCAGACAGAGAGCCAGAGATGCCAAAAAAATTGAGGAGTTGGGGGCGGTGAAAAATGGTTTGAGGATGTACTATAACGACAATCAAAGTTATCCGGGAGCAGCGGACAGGGTGGCAGATACAGACTTAGCGGATGTGTTGCAGGATTATGTGCCCGGGATTGCCGGTGTTGGTTATACTTACTATCGGACCAATTTGGGTGATGGCTTTGCCTTGTGCGCTTATTTAGAGGTGGGGGCGGGAGAAAGCGATATTGAATCGCAGGTTAAGTGCAATATTAAGCCGACGACGGGAGGAGTTTTGGGAGTGGGAGAAACGGTAGATCGGTGGTTTGTAGTTTGTGGAAATTAGATGAGATTAAAAAATGGTATAAATAAGGCAGTGAAAAAAAACAACAGAGGTTTTATCCTTCGGAATACTCAGGATGAAAAAGGGGTGAGGGGTTTCACCTTATTTGAGTTATTGGTAAGTATTTCGATTATTGCCATAATGACGGCGATGGTGTCGGTGTCGTACTCGGTGGCTCAAAAAAAGGCCAGGGATGCTAAAAGAAGACAGGATATGGAAGCGGTTCAAAAGGCGGCGGAGCAATATTATTCTTTGAGCAGTTATGTATATCCCTCTAGTACCAATGCGCCGACAGCTTGGACAACGAACAATGAGGTGATATTAAACTTGTTTCCCCAGGATCCGAAGGGGACCGGATGGACAGGTTATCGTTATTCGATAGGAACTACGTATTGCGCTTGCGCGGCAGTAGAAAATACAGCTAATGGTAATTCTTCGAACAATAGTTGTACTTTTTCATCAGGTAATCAGCCTTATTTTTGTGTTAAAAGTCAGCAGTAAAAGAATGATAAAAAGAAAAAGAGGTTTCACTTTGGTGGAACTAGTGGTAGTGATAACGATTATGATGGTGATAACGGCAATCGGAGTGGTTAGTTTTTCGGGTATAAATAAAAAATCAAGAGACAGTCGGCGGATGTCTGATTTAGATAAGCTAGCAATTGCTCTGGAAGTTTTTAAACAAGAAAATGGAATTTATCCGCCCAGTACTGTGACGTTGGTATCGGATTATATTGATGCAGAACCGATTGATCCCAAAAGTTTTAGCTATTATTATGTGGGGACAGATTATGCTTATGCGTTGTATGCTCAGATGGAGGACATAGGAGTGACAACGGGAGTATACGGAAACAATTGTACGGGGGTATGTAATTATAAAATAACGAATCCGTAATTTTTTTGTTAGACTTAGTATGTGAAGAAGATGGGTTTTACTCTAATAGAATTGATGGTGGCGGTGACGATTTTAATGATAATTTCGGGAGGGAGTTTTGTTTATCTCAATCGATTTGGGGCAACACAGAAATTAGAACAGAGCCAGAGGAAGATAGCCGATAATTTGAGATTGGCCAGAAACTATGCTTTGACTAATCAGACGAAAGGCGGAGACGAGTTGCTGTATGTGGAGGTGGAAATTGGCAGTGATGGGACAATGGAGGCTTTGGCTAACGGGGAAGCTGGTCTCTCTTATTTTTCGGAGGATGTGACAGAAAGTGGGGTGAGTTTGGTTAAAAGTCCAGGCGGCAGTGTTTTTTTTAGCGCTTATGAGGGTAAGTTACTAAAAACGAACAGTTCTCCTCCGCCTAATTTTGTGCCGGTGGGAATTGATGAGACGGTAAGAATTGTTATTAGTTCGACGGCGGCCGTGGGGGAAACCAGAGCGGTGGAAATTCTGCCTTCGGGATTGATAAATGAAAAATAAAGGGCAATCTCCAGCAGTGGTGGGGCAAGGCCTAATTGAGCTGGTGGTGTCGGTGGGGGTGATTTTGTTGGTGTTGGCGGGGACGCTAAGTTTGGTGATTTTTTCGATGGGCAAAAGGAACAAAAGCTCTGATCGGAGTAAGGCCATTCGCTTGGCCGGGGTGGTGATGGAGAGATTGGTGGAGACGAAGAGAAACAATCCGGAAGCTTTTTGGCAATTGACCGAAGTGACAGGCGGAGAAATGGACGGTTTTGATGATTATTTATATTCGATTGATTTTTCGCCGGAAGATTGTGGAGAAAATATCTGTACTAAGGCAAGAGTATCGGTTGATTGGAGCGGAGCCGGGGGGGAAGTACAATTTAGTCGTTTTTTTGCCAAATGAGAAAAACAAGAAAGGCCGGTTTTACCCTGATGGAGGTAGTGGTATCGGTGGGGGTGGTAATGATTTTGATGGGAGTGGTGACAGCCATTATGTTGAATAGTTTTAAGGCTAAAACCAAAACTGATTTGATGGAGTTGGTTAGTAAAAACGGGACGAGGGCGATGGTGGAAATTAGGAGGAATATAATAAACGCTTTGGAGGACGGTATAATTTGTTCGGTGGGAACAGGCAGTTCTTTGACGGTGGTCGGTTTTGATGGTCAGGCCAGTTGGATTAGCTGTAACGAAGGAAGCAATATTGCCAGTTCGTCTGCCAATGGGGTGGTCGAACTAACAGGAAGTGAGGTGGAGGTAAGCGGTTGCTCTGCCTTTGTTAGTTGCAGCAGTCCTCTATCGGATTCGTCGAAAGTATCAAAAGTAAAAATCAAATTTTTATTGGATTCGGGGGTGGAAGAGGCGGGGGTGGGTGGTTATGTTAGTAAGGAGTTTGATTTAGAGGTGGCGGTGAGAGATTAAATGAAGAGCATGATTAAAAAAATAGCCTTTATTAAATTAGGGGGTTCGTTAGTTACCGATAAGAGTAGACCTTATACCGAAAAACGAGAGGTAATTTCTCGTCTGGCCGAGGAGATAAAAGAAATTCTTAGATTAGAGTCGGAGATAAGTTTTGTGTTGGGAAATGGAGCGGGTTCGTTTGCGCACCCGTCTGCAGCTAAATATAGAACCAAAGAAGGTTTTTTGAATAAAAACAGCAAGTTTGGTTCTTGCGTAGTTCAATACGATGCCGTTACTATAAATCGAATAGTGGTTAACGGATTCCTTAAGAAGAAAATTTCGGTTATGGGGGTATCGCCACATGACATAATGTTATCTGCATCACGAAAACTTAAATCGATATGGCTTGGACAAATTATCCAGATGCTTGAGAAGAAAATTATACCGGTGGTACATGGAGATGTTTTAATTGACGAGGATCAGGGGGTAAGTATTTTTTCTTGCGACAAAGCACTTCAATTGATAGCGAAAAATCTTGATCTTCGTTCATGGCAAGAGGTGTTTTTTGTGTCGATAGGTAATTTCCCGGGAGTGTTGGATAAAAAAATAAGGTGGTAAAAAAGTTGACTCCGCGAGTTTTTAATAAGTTAATTAAAGAAGGCGCTTTTGTTCAAGTCGGACAGGTTGATGTAACCGGGGGGATGAGGACAAAGATTGAGGAATTGGCGGAAATATCTAAATTGGGTATCAGAACGGTGATAATTGATGGTAGAAAGTATGGAGGTTTAAGAAAACTGTTTTTGGAAAATAGAGTAATAGGAACGGAATTAACGGGTTGGAGTTTGGCAAAAGACAGATAGCCCAAGATTTTTCATTTCTTTGTTATCCGTTACTATTAATGTTTCCTGTTTAAGACAAATTCGATGCCGCTTAAAAGTTGAGATCTGGCGGGTTCTTGTTTTAGAAAATCTAAATTTTTGTTAAACAATTCCCTGGCTTGATGGGCAAATTTAGCCGCCATTTTTTCTCCATATTCTAAACTGCCATACTTTTTCATCATGTCAATTGTCCAAATCACTTCTTTTTTGGTTTTGTTTTGGCGACTCTTTCCTAATATTCCTTTTAATTTTTTCTTGTCTTTTTTGTCAGTGCTTCTTAAAAGATGAACTAACATGATGGTTCTTTTGCCTTCGTAAATATCGTTGCCGGTTTGTTTTTTTAAGCCCTCAAAGTCTGATGTCAAGTCCAGCAAATCATCTACGATTTGAAAACAACATCCCATTGGCCGACCAAATTCATAAAGTAAATTCAGTTGTTTTTTGCTGGCACCGGCTAGGATAGCTCCCAAGCGCATAGGACCGGCAATGGTGTAATAGGCTGTTTTGCTTTCCAAAATAAATAAAATGTCTTCATCACTTAAATTTTCTTTGTTTTCTTTAGTCCATTTGATTTCTACTGTTTGGCCGACACCTGTTCTAGTTAAAAGTTGATAAAATTCATTCATAATGGCTAATGCTGTTTTTGGACCAACTATTTGGTGATTGTCAATCAAGACTTTCCACATAACACCATGAAGTGAATCTCCGGCATTAATGGCTAGTTCTTTGCCGTAAATTTGATGTAAGGCAGGTTTACCTCGTCTTTCCAGAGAATCATCTTCGATGTCATCGTGATTTAAAATCCAGTCTTCAGAAATTTGCATGGCGGCGGCTGTTTTTAGGGCTTTTTTGAGGGGGTAACCCATGGCTTGGGCAGTTAGCAAAACTAAAACGGGACGTAAATATTTACCTTGCCTTTTGGGATATTCACTAACCATTTTTTGATGGAATTGAGCTATGGGTTGATATTTTTTTGAGATTTGACAACAAGTTTCAAAATCAAGAAGTTTATCAAGATAACTTTCTATCTCCGGCCAGACCAACGCTTTATTTTTTTCCAGCACCTCTTTGAAGTCGGGTTTCATTCTGGTTAATTTTAACATGTGTGGGTATTGATTAATTAGTTTTTTTGATGATAGCGTTTATATTGATAAAAAATGGCTGAAAATAATTGTTAGATATCGTGCTTTTCTTGTTTTACTTTTTTTAAAAATGCCATTTCCTTGATAAGTATTTAATGTGTTATGGGTTAAGCACTTATTTGTTCGAAAATGCTTTTAATGTCTATACTCTTCTATTCTTTTACTTGCTTGACAAAGTATTATAGGGTAGGTATAATGCAAGACAGTTAAATAAATTATTTTTTAATTTATAAAAAAATGAATGCAGAAAGAGAAATTAGTTTAGGAAGGAGACTTATTAATGCTGGATTGGCGCTAGCTGTTGCTGGTGTTAGTGCAGGGTGTGGAATTCCTCGGGTTGAAGCTTCATCCGGTGGGACAGGGCTAGTGGCGGTTGCTACCCCTGTTAGGGGGGAAGGAGGACAGGATTGTGGTGTTAGCGGAGAGGCGGTGGAAAGTAAGACTCGTATTGTATTTAGAACTATGGTGGTTAACGAAGAAGGTGAAGGTTTGGGTTCTTCTAGAAGGATAGAGGAGGTGACTGTTCCGGTGCCGAGAGGTTTGGGTGAAGGAAACTGGGTGGTTGCCCCAGGCGGAGTTGTCCCCACCGGAGAATCAATAATGGTAACTGTTGATGTAGTATCGCCCAATGGTAATAGGGTTCCTGTCGCCAGTGGCGTAAGCGGCATGGCAAGTTCTGTTGAAGGATCAACTTTGCTTAATATTCCTACAGCTGGGGTTTTTTTGGCTTGGGAGAGAGGAGATTCGGTTATAATGAGATTTGCTCGGAATGGTTATGTGACACAGGAACTTGCTTTGACCCGGGATATGGTAAGCGAACCCGAAGAAGGTCTTGGTGGAGGTATTGCAGGAATGATAGAGGGGATTTCTGTGGTGACGATGGAAAGAGATTAAGTTTTGTGTTTGAAGAGTGATAAAAACACCGACGTTTCTGTCGGTGTTTTTGTTTAGTGAATAGGCTACGATACATTTGAGACTTTTGGATAGTTAGATTTATGTCTGAT
>CAZRAZ010000005.1:0-23963 GCA_964598275.1 uncultured Gammaproteobacteria bacterium
TCGTTGCCCAAAAAGCCCACTTAAGTAAAAAAGCCGCCAAACAGTCGGTCGAGACTTTCCTCGCTGAAATCATGAAAGCTCTTGCTGGCGGTGAAGTAGTTAAACTTTCAGGTTTTGGTACCTTTAGAACAAAAATGTTCAAACCCAAAACTATCAAAGCCATCAACACCAAAGAATCCAAGAAAATTGCCGCTCGTCGTATGCCTCGCTACATCCCGGGCACCAAGATCAAAAAGATGGTCAAATAAAAATTTGCAAAATTTTTATGCCCCCCGCCGCGGCGGGGGGCATTTTGTTGACATTGGCTCTTTTTTTTAAGACAATTAACATATGCCAAGTTTTCTCAAGTCAAACAAACCTCCGCTGCTCGTTCCTATTCTTATTCTTTTCTTTTTACTTATCCTTTTCATTTTTTTTCGTCGTTTTTTTATCAATAAAAGCCCATCCCCCTCTCTTCCTCTTTCCGCCCGGCAAGTAGAAGATTTTCCTCTGCAAAATTTTGAAGCCAGTCTGGTTTGTCTGCCCCCCGATCAAAAACCTCCTTGCGCTTTTGGTCTTCTTTATCAGCAAAAAAAATATCGTATCTCTGGTTTATCTCAAGCCAGTTTGGTCGCGGCCGATTTTCAACACGGTCAAAATTTAACCATCTCCGGCAAAATAGAATCCGACCAAATTGTCATCAGCAGTATCAGCGGCAATTAAACTTCTATACGATCTCAATCAAAAATTGTTCTCAATTTTCCCTCCCATTGCTTCCATTATTTCATTCTTCCTCTCCGCTACCATACAACTACCAATCAAAAGGAGTTGTTTTTCTACCCTTTCTCCTCCGCGCCTTAACTTTGCAAATATCTCCATTCTAACCTCTGCCTCCTCGCTCCCCGGCGAACTTCCCCATTCTCGCAACAAACAAGCGGATTTTCTTTCGTAGGCACAACCAACATCACCCACACCAAGCACCCCCGCCAATAAAACAAGTTTACGAACTCTAGGGGAAACCGGCTTATTAACATTAACAACATCTCCCAAAAGACCATGTAAGCGAACAAGAAGAACATCCTCACCTCCCCCTCTATTACGTTCAGTTCCCATAACAAATATTATAATCTTTACGATTGAGAAATACAACAAGATATTCGTTTTACAGTATCAGCGGCAATTAAACCTCTAAACAAGATCAGTTCTCAACCCCGCCACCATCTTATCTATTCTCGTTTGAATATCTTTTGCCAATAATTTTGGATCTATTTTCTGCCCACCCATAAGATCACCGATCAAACGGAATTCCTCTGCCGCTTCTTCACCTTCATAGTTTAATCTTTCAAGTATTTCTCTTCTAATCCTTTTCAGTGCATCAAGTTGCTCATCATCAATTTCCGGGAAAGTAACCCGATATCTTTTTCCCCCCTCAATCCAATCATGAGTAACCTCTCCATAAAAAGCTGCCCCAACTCCTGCCCTTCCGTTATGCAACACCCCTACTTGCACGCCGTTCTCGTCGCTCACCACAGAACTGCCCCAGCCTTGTAACATATCTGAAGATGTTTTTTCGTAGAAATAACCATCACACAAATGACCAATCTGTCCTGCCAGTGTAAAAAGTTCAAGCGCTCTGGGTAAAGCTACCTCGTTAACAGTACCCAAAAGATCATATACACGAGCACGGGGATTACCTTTTCTTTCTATTTGTTCACCACTCATAACCAATATTATAAGTCTAATTAGAAAATATGTCAAATAGATACATTACAAAAACCCATTTTACAGTATCAGCGGCAATTAAGCCTGCTTTCGCTTATAATAAGCCATGTCTAAGTTATCTATCGGCATTGTCGGTCTGCCCAATGTTGGTAAATCAACTCTTTTCAACGCTCTTTTGGGTCGTCAAATTGCCGATGCCAGCAATTATCCTTTTTGCACCATCGATCCCAACATCGGCGTGGTCGAAGTTCCCGATCCTAAATTGAAAATATTGGCCGACATTGTTGGTACCAACAAAATTATTCCCGCCATTGTCGAGTTTGTCGACATTGCCGGTTTGGTCAAAGGAGCATCTCAAGGCGAAGGTTTGGGCAATAAATTTTTAACCAATATCAGGACTTGTGATGCCATCTGTCACGTCCTTCGTTATTTTTCCGACGACAAAGTTATCAAAGAAGGCCAAATTAACCCCCAATCCGATTTTGAACTTATTTGTGCCGAATTAATTATCAAAGATCTGGAAAGCATCGATAAGTTTATCGACGCCAACAAAAACAATACCGTTCAGGCCAAAAATTTAGCCGTTGCTAAACTTGTAAAATCAAAACTTGAAAGCGGCGTTTTGGCCAAAGATATCAGTCTCGATGATTTTGGTCAGACTTTTCTTGATAGTTTTTTTCTGCTTACCGCCAAACCTTTTTTTATTATTGCCAACATCGACGAAGATGGCTACAAAAATATCAAATCTGCCCAACTAAACATTAATGATTATCCTGTAGTCCCTGTTTGTGCCAAGGTCGAGTCAGACCTAAGCAATTTCTCTCCTGCCGAACGGCTTGATTATTTAAGCAGTCTTGGCATAAACAAATCTGGTCTGGAGGCAGTCATCACCACCGCTTACCAAACCCTAGGTCTGCAGTCCTTCTATACTACTGCCGGTGTCAAAGAAGTTAGAGCTTGGACCATTAAGCAGGGCTTTACCGCGCCTCAAGCCGCCGGCGCTGTTCATAGTGATTTCCAGAGGGGCTTTATCATGGCCGAAATAGTCTCCTATTCGGATTTTATTAAATACAAAGGTTGGCAATCTGCCAAAACAGCCGGCCTTTTACGCCATCAGGGCAAAGATTATATAATGCAACCGGACGACGTTGTTGAATTTAGATTCAATGTCACCTAAAATCCCCCTTCTGGTTATTTCAGGTTTAACCGCCACCGGCAAGACCTCTTTGGCTGTAACCCTAGCCAAAAAATTCAACGGCCAACTTATTTCTGCCGATTCTCGTCAAATTTACCGTGGTTTGGATATTGGCACCGGCAAAGACCACCCATCGGACATGTCAATTGCCCTCATCAATATCAAAAACCCCGATCAAAACTTTTCTGTCAGTGATTTCCATCGTCTAGCCAGCAAGCATATCAAAAAAATTCACCACTCCGGCCACCTGCCCATAGTTGTTGGTGGTAGCGGTTACTACATAAAATCACTTTTTTCGCCCCAATTTATCCCCGTCCCGCCTCACCTCCTTTTCAGAAGAATTGGCAACCATCTCCCTCTTTTCATTCTGCAGTTTGCCAACTTTCTTCTCAATCATCGGCAGTATAAAGGTTTAAATAATTCCGAAAAATACAACCGTCATCGTCTGATCAGAAAACTGGAAATCAGAATTTTTCTCCGCTCACTTTCTCCCCAAATCTCATTTCCCGATTACAACAGTCTCCATCTTTGTCTTGTCGCCCCTCCCTCATCTCTATTTAAAAGAATTGATCAAAGAATTAAGCAGCGTCTGGCTGCCGGTTTGCTTAAAGAAATAAAAAATTTACTCAAAAAATATCGTTGGTCTGATCCCGGACTAAATACCTTGGCCTATAAGGAATTTTCACCATATTTTGCCAAGCCCACCGTCAAAAATAAAAAACAAGCCCTTAAACTTTGGCGTCAAGACGAGCATGCCTATGCCAGGCGCCAGCTTACCTGGTTTAAAAAACAAAAATCTCTTCATTACCTCAACATCAACTCCCCCTTCTTTCCCGGCTCTGCGATAAATTTAGTTTCCAAATGGTACAATAAACTATGACAACAAAAAGAATAGAAATTTCCTCTAAAACCATTATTTTTATTGCCATCTTCCTTGTTTCTCTCAAGCTTTTTTGGCAGATTAGAAACATTTTATCCCTCTTTTTTCTTTGCTTCATTTTTATGGAAATTTTAAATCCTTCGGTCCTTTGGCTGGAAAAACGCAAGATTTCTCGACCGGTAGCCATTTTTATCCTCTATCTTTTAATCTTGTTTTCTCTTTCTTTTGTCTTTGCCGGCCTGGTTCCCGTCTTGATCGACCAAACCACCGGTTTGGTCAACACTCTCCCCAAACTTCTTCAGGATACTCATTTTTTGGGCGTTTCCGCCATTGATTGGTCTTCTCAATTCAGTTTCATCGCCGACCTGCCCGGAAACATCGGCAAAACCATTTTTTCTATTTTTTCCAACATTTTTATGGCTTTTGTTTTTTTTATCGTCACCTTTTATCTTTTAATCGAAAGAAAAAATTTCAGTCATTACTGTCTTTCTTTTTTTGGTCAGAAAGGAGCAAAAACAGCCGATACCATTATCGCCAATTTAGAAAAAAGACTTGGTTCTTGGTTTAACGCCCAAATAGTTTTAATGACCGTCATTGGCGTTATCTCTTATTTTGGCTATTTACTTCTCGGTTTAAACTACGCTCTTCCCTTGGCCATTATTGCCGGTTTTTTGGAGATTGTTCCCAATATTGGCCCTACCGTTTCTACCATTTTGGCCGCCATTGTCGGTCTAACCATTTCGCCCTTAACTGCTCTTTTAACCGTTGCCTGGGGTATTCTGGTTCAACAATTGGAAAATAATCTTATCGTTCCCAAAATTATGAAACGGGCCGTCGGTTTAAACCCCCTGGCCACCATTTTCTTTCTTTTGGTTGGTGCCAAACTAGCCGGAGTTAGCGGTGCCGTTCTGGCCATCCCCGTCTTCCTTACCATCGACGCAGTTGCCCGTGTCTTGCTTCCTCCCCGTTTTTTTAGCAACAAAAATCCCTAGAAACCGATAAGCTGAATTCTGTTTATGGGCCATCAATCTTCTCTCTTTACCTGAGGCTCCGAAAAAGCGCATCACCGCCTCGTCTTAAGATTTCCACAGAAAGGATGCTCGTTCCACCTCGTCCCGATTTACATCGGGATTACTCGTCTCTATCGCATTGCCTCGGTTTGCACCGACCCCGCTTCTGCGGGATTTCTTGCTTTTTGTGGTTCAGACTTTCCTCTCCGACGCAAAGTCGGAGTAGACCCTTCGGTTTCTAGGGATGTCCTATTTTACCAAATATTTTATGCTTCTTTTGCCGAAAGAATTTTAAACATTCCTGTTCCACAATCCGGACAAACACCTTTAGCCGCTGGTCTACCGTTTTTCAAAGTTGTCTTTTCCACCTTACTGTCATCAACCGACTTTGAAGCTCGGCACTTAACACAATAAAAATTTATAACTGCCATCTAAAATTCACCTCCTTAAAATAAAATTTATTAAATATGAATTTGTCTCCCATAGGTACACAGCCAATATTATCACTATTGCCAATAAACTCAAACCCAAGCTTTTTATCAAATCCTTTTTAAGATAGTTACTCTCTTTTGCCATTTACGGCCAGTATAACATAATCTCTGCTACAATTAGCTTGTATGACGCTTTTTTTTAGCCTTCTTACTCTTTTTAATTTTATGGCCATTGTTTACCTGATTTTTCTTTTCTACAAAAAAAACAATTCTTCCAAAAAACAAAGCAGCCACTCCCCACAGTATCCCAAAATCAACCTAACCCGTTTCAACCCTTTTTCTGATGTCGGCGGCAACCAAAGTTTCATTCTTGTTATCTTGGATAACGCCAATTCGGGTGTTATCATTACTTCATTGCATAATCGCGACAATACTCGTATTTATGCCAAACAAATCAAAAATGGCCAAGGCTTTCAGTCTACCCTTTCCCGGGAAGAAAAATCTGCCCTTGCCCAAACCATTAAAAGTTGAAAAAAGATGACCATCTTAAAAAGTAAAAATATTAAACTTATCGGCCTTTTCTTTCTCGTTTTCTCCCTCTCTTATTTCGGCTTTAATAATTTTTTTCCTGTTCAATCAAAAATTCCCGATACTTCCGCCTTAACCGACGAGTCGGTCGATGCCGGCAACCAACCTCAAACTGGATATATCAACTTTTCCGGGCCCAAAACTCAAGTTTGTCCTCTAAACGGCGCTCTTCACACCCAGGCAGAAGCAGACATTTGGTCCACTCGTCGTCCGCTTATGGTCATGATTGAAAATCATTCGGACTCCCGCCCTCAATCCGGTTTAAGCAATGCTGATATCATTTACGAAGCTGTCGCCGAGGGAGGCATCACCCGCTTTATGGCTGTTTTTTACTGCGCTGTTTTACGTGGTTCTTCCCAAAAATATGATGTCGGTCCGGTCCGTTCTGCCAGAAGCTATTTTCTTGATCTGGCTTCCGAATATGGCGATTTTCCTCTTTATACTCACGTTGGTGGCGCCAACTGCTCTGCTCCAAAAGATGAAGCCGGCCAGTCTCTGGCCTGTACCACCGATCGCCGGGCCATGGCCGTTGAACAAATCAGCCAATACGGCTGGATGAACAAAGGCTCCTGGAGCGACCTAAGCCAATTTTCTCTTTCTTACCGGGTTTGTCGTCGCGAACCCGACAGAACCGGTGAAACTTGGGACACAGAACATTCAATGTATTGCTCAACGGATAAACTTTGGGAAACTGCCGCCGAAGACAAAAGAGGAGTGACTAATATCACCTCTGCTACCGGCAAAACTTGGGACAGCAACTTCAAACTTTGGTCTTTTAACCAGCCGGACAGTTCCTCTGCCTCCGACATCAAAAACATTACTTTTGATTTTTGGCCTGGTTTTAAACAATATACCGTTTCCTGGCAATACGATTCCCTTACCAACAGCTATCTCCGTTTCAATAGTGGCGAAAAACAGATCGATTTCAACAATCAGGAAGTTTTGACCGCCAAAAATATCATCATTCAGTTTGTCAAAGAAACCCAGTCGGTTGACATTCACCAGCACAATCTTTATCAGACTATTGGTCGCGGCACCGGCATTCTTTTCCAAAATGGTTCCAAAGCCGACATCACCTGGACCAAAGCCAGCCGTACTGCCCGTACCTCTTTCAAAGACAAATCAGGCAAAGACATAAATTTTGTTCCTGGTCAAATCTGGATAGAACTTTTGCCCATCGGCAATGATGTTAGCTATGAAAACTGAAAAAATCCTGGCAAAGCTTTTGGTTTCTTCTACCAGGCGAAAACTGATCAAGATATTTTTCTCCACCCCCGACGATATTTTTTATGTCCGTCAATTGGTTCGTTTTACCTCCGAAGAAATCAACTCTGTCAGACGCGAATTGCAAAATCTAGCATCAGTTAATCTCATCAAATCAGAAAGACGAGGCAATCGCCTCTACTATTGGGCCAATCAAAAATCGTCCCTTTTTCCCGACCTTTTAACTCTGGCTTGCAAAATTAGCCATCTGGGCTTAAGTTTGGCTTATTTCAAAAATAAATCCGCCCCGGTCAGCCTCTTGCTTTACAGTTATAATTTTGCCGTCAACAAAAGCTCCACTCAAAACGACATTGATTTAATCGTTGTTGGTCAAATTTCACCTCAAAAAATTGAAAGTCATCTCAAAAAAGAAGAACAATTTCGCGGTCGGGAAATTAATTACATGGTCATGAACAAAAAAGAACTTCAGCTAAGAATGTCTAAAAAAGACCCTTTTATTGTTAATTTTTTTCTAAATTGTCCCCTCTTTATTATCGGTAGTCCTCAAGAGATGCTCAATGTCTAACACAAGTTTGCGAAAAGTCATCAAAACCGGCAACAGTTTGGCCATCACTATCCCCTCCAAAGTCGGTCATGATTTCGACATCAAAGAAGGTGATCTGGCCCGGGTCAAAATCAATCGCAGTCGTGCCGCCATTACTTATCTTTTTTCCGGCCACCCCCGCCAGCTTTCATTAATCAACAAGAAAAAATGACCATCATAAATTTTGCTTATAAAAAAACCCAAAAAAACATCCTCCTAATTTTTTTGATTAGTCTTGTCTGTCTCTATCTCAACCTTTTTTCCGTCTTAAATTTATCTCGTTTTATCGCCTCTCCACATCTTGCCCCCCCTGCCTTAAAATATGGCCTGGATCTTGCCGGCGGAGCCTCTCTTGTTTACCAAGTTGACATCTCTTCTGTTCCCGCCGAAGCGCTTTCTTCCGCCCTCGAAGCCCTTAAAGGCAATATCGAGCAACGGGTCAATCTTTTTGGTTTATCCGAAGCCAACGTTCAGACATCAACCCAGGCCGACTCTTATCGTCTGATTGTCGAACTGCCCGGCATCGACAACTTAAATCAGGCCATCGATCTGATTGGTCGAACCGCCCAATTAAAATTTATGGGCGAAACTGCTATTTCTGCCGAAGCTACCGCCACCGCCACCTTTGCAGATGTTTTTTCGCAAGACACCGGTCTTACCGGCTCTCACCTTATTCGCTCCAGCGTCCAAATCAATTCTCAAAATTCGGAGCCCGAAGTCCTGCTGGAATTCAACTCCGCCGGCTCAGACTTGTTCAAAATCGCCACCGAAAAATTTTTAAATCAACGTATTGCCATCTTTTTGGATGATTTTCCCATTACCTTTCCCACGGTTCAGTCTGTCATCACCGACGGTCGGGCTGTTATCAATGGTAGTTTTGACACTCAATCGGCCAAATCCTTATCGGCTCAACTAAACGCCGGCGCCCTGCCTCTTTCTGTCAACCTAATCCAGCAACAACGTCTTGGCGCCACCCTGGGTCAGGACACCATCAGAAAAGGCTTAATTGCCGGTGCCGTCGGTTTATTTCTGATCTGTCTTTTCATGATTGGCAATTATGGCTGGTTGGGTCTGATTGCCGATTTCAGTCTTTTAATTTACAGTTTAATCAGCCTTTCTCTTTATCGGCTTATTCCCGTTACTATTACTTTTCCCGGCTTGGTTGGTTTCATTCTTTCAGTTGGCATGGCGGTTGACAGTAATATCTTAATTTTTGAACGTTTCCGCGAAGAAATCAGAACCGGCAAGGAATGGCATCAGGCTTTGGAATTGGCCTTTGGTCGGGCTTGGGATTCCATCAAAGACGCCAATATCTGTACCATTATTACTGCTTTAATTCTTTTCAACCCCTTAAATTGGCAATTTCTAAACAGTTCCGGCATGGTCAGAGGCTTTGCTCTCACTCTGCTTTTGGGTATCCTTGTCGGTCTTTTTACCGGTGTTTTTGTTACCCGTAATTTATTAAGATTTTTTTATCGCCGTAAATCATGAATATCGTCAAACTCAAACCCTATTTTCTTTCCTTTTCATCCCTCCTTTTAGTCTTATCTGCCTTTTCTATTTTTAAATGGGGCTTTTTGCCTTCTATCGATTTTGCCGGTGGTTCTGTTTGGCAACTAAATCTACCCGAAGAGCCGGATCAGGGGAAAATCCGTCAGATTTTTGATCAAAACCAAATTCCTCTGGTTTCTCTTTCCGCCCAAGGCTCTGATTATCTTTTAAAATTTTCCGCCGTCGATCAAAATCAAAAAACCGCTCTTGATTCTCAAATTCAAACCCTCGATGCCGATTTTAGCGAAGTTCGCTTTGAAACTTTAAGCCCTAGTCTGGGCAAGGAGCTTCTCAAAAAAACCCTTTGGGCTATTCTTCTCTCTTCTCTCACACTCTTTATTTTTATCGGTCGTCGCTTCAAAGACCGCGCCTTTGGCTTTTGCGCCGTCCTAGCTATGTTCCACGATACCTTTATCCTGATTGGTTCCTTTTCCTTACTTGGTCATTTCTTTGGCGCCGAAATTGACACTCTTTTTGTTACCGCTGTCTTAACCACCCTTTCTGCCTCGGTTCACGACACCGTTGTTACTTTCGACCGGATTCGTGAGCTTCGCTTTAAGCACCTGACTCTAAACTGGGCCGATTTGGCCAATCAGGCCGTCTCCGAGACCTTAGTTCGTTCCATTAATAACTCCATGACCATTATCTTCATGCTTTTGTCCTTGGCTATTTTAGGAGGCGATACTACTCGCTGGTTTGCCATTGCTCTTTTAGTCGGCGCCGTTGCCGGCACTTATTCGTCACTTGGTGTCGCCGTCCCCCTGCTCTTGATCTTCAAAAAGAAAAAGTAATTTCCCCAAACCAACCTCCGGAGTTGGTTTGTCTAAGTCTATTTCTCTTCCTTTATCATCCCCAGTAACGTTTCTCTCTCGTTTAATTCCGGTTTTTCTTCAACTTGGGCAAACAATTTATTCAATACCTCTCCCACTTTTCGCCCCGGCTTAATTTTTAGTATCTTCATTACATCCTCGCCGTTTACTTTTAAATCTTTGATCGAAAATGGTTGTTTTTGCACTTCCGCAATTCTCTTTTTAAATAATTCCCAGCGCCAGCTGGTCTCCCTGGCTCCACTGCCGATTCTGTCGGCTCTTCTTAAAGCAATCATTTCATCCACCAAAGGCAATGTCACCCGTCTGATAAATCTTCTCACCGATTTGTCCGTCTGCATTTCCGAAGCCGTAAACATATGCCAGCGCGTCAACCTAAACAGTTTGTCTAGTTCTTTTTTCGACAACCTTAATCGTTTACCGATAGTTATCGCCGTTCTTGCCCCCGACACTTCATGATTATGAAAAGTTTTTTCTCCGCTTGCCTTTTTCTTTACTACTACCGGTTTGTCCACATCGTGCAGCAGAGCCGCCAGCTGGGTGATCGGATTGTCACTTTGGCAATTCTCAAGTGTCCTTAAATTATGCTCCCAGACGTCATAAATATGATGCCCTTTTTGCCCCACCCCAATTCCTGCCAGAAGTTCCGGCATAATATAAACCAACAGTCCTGTTTCTCTTAACATGTCTATTCCGACTGCCGGAGTAGGGGACAACAGTATCAAAAACAGCTCCTCTCTTATCCTTTCTCCGGCCACCTCTGTTATCAGTTTGGCATTTTTTAAAATTGCTCCCCTTGTTTTTTCTTCAATGGTAAATCCCAATTGGACCGCCAGCCTTACCGCTCTCATCATTCGCAAAGCGTCTTCTCCAAATCTTTTGTCTGCCCCACCCACCGCCCGAATTAATTTCTTTTGCAAATTTTTTTCTCCTTCATATAAATCCAACATCTGCCATTTTCCCTCCTTTTTACCCCAAGCCATGGCGTTTATCGTAAAATCCCGCCTGCCCAAATCTTCCTCTATTTTTTTACTCCAAATCAATTTATCCGGATGCCGCTTGTCACTATAGCCAATCTCTTTTCTATAGGTGGTCACCTCAAAGATTTCTTTATCTTTGCCCACAATCGACAAAGTGCCAAAGGCATTATTGCAAAAGCTGTTTTTGACAAACAATTTTTTCATTTCCTCCGGTCGAAGATTAGTAGCAAAATCCCAGTCTTCAACTTTTCTTCCCAACATCATATCCCGCACCGCTCCGCCCACCACAAAAATTTCCCCGCCAACATCTTCAAAAACCGTCATTATTTTTTTTACCTTTTCCGGCAGAATGAATTTTTTCTTCATACCATATTCTAACCGAAAAAATCCCTCCCCGCTGTTGGCGGGGAGGGATTAAATTACTTTTTACTCTTCACTATCATCGCTACCCGCTTCTTCATCTGCTTTAGGAGCCTCTTCCACTTCAGTCGTTTCTTCTTCAGTTTCTGCCGGGGCCTCGGGGGCTTCCTCTGCTTCGGCCATCGGCGCTTCTTCTACTTCGGGGGCTTCTTCCGCTTGGGGAGCCGGAGCCGCTGCTGGACTGGCAGTCATTCCGCCTTCCTCTCTGGGGGGATTGGCTTCCTTAACTACCATGTTCCGACCTTCCTGGTCAGATCCATCCAAAGCCTGCATGGCTGCAGCCGCTTCTTCATCTTTGGTAAATTCAACAAAACCAAAGCCCTTGCTTCGGCCCGAAAAACGATCACTAATAACCTTGGCCGACACCACCGTTCCATAAGCAGAAAAAATCTGCGTTAATTGGTCATCGGTTATGGCGTAAGCCAAATTTCCTACGAATAATTTTTTTGCCATTATTCTCCTTTCAATAACAATAATAACTTCGTTTAGTATAACAAAATTGTGTAAAATAAAAAGAATGCATTCTCCCAAAATTAATTTTCTCTCTTCTTCCACCCTTACTTCTGCCACTTCTGTCGACAGCTTAGTCAAACTTCTTCTCAAAAATCGTGGTCTAAAAATCAAAAACCTGTCTTCTTTTATAAATCCCCCTCCGGTCTCTTCTCTTCCTCCGTCTGCTTTTTCTCTTTCCGCCGCCCAACTTAAAAAAGCCGTTTTTCGTCTCCAAAAAGCCATCAAAGCCAAAGAAAATATCCTAATTTACGGCGATTATGATGCCGACGGTATTACCGCCACCGCCATTTTATGGCTTGCTCTTCACTCTCTTTCGGCTTCCGTCACCCCTTTTATTCCCCATCGCCAAACCGACGGTTATGGTCTTAAGTCAAAATCGCTTGCCCGTTTGTCAAAACAAAAAAAGCTAAAATTTGATCTAATTATCACTCTTGACAACGGCATTAGCGCCCAAAAAGAAATCAAAAAACTGCCCGCCTCCACCGATCTTATTATTGTCGACCATCATCTGGCTTCCCAGACTCTGCCGAAAGCTTTTGCCATCCTTCATTCCACCCTCACCTCTGCTTCGGTTTTATCCTGGCTTTTATCGTCCCGTCTGGTTTCTCACCCCGACTTAGGTTTGGCCGCCATCGGTCTGGTGGCCGACTGTCTCCCTCTTGTCGGCCTCAACCGATCAGTTGTTTTCCACGGCCTTAATTTTCTCGCTTTTCATCCTTCCTTTGCCATTTCCGCTCTCAATCCTCCCTCTTTGGGCAAAAAGTTATCAGCATCTGATCTGGCTTTTAACATCGCCCCTCAAATTAATGCCGTCGGTCGTCTTTCAGACCCCACCGATGCTCTTCGCCTCCTCTGTGCTCAAAATTCCCGCCAGGCCAACTTTTATGCCCGCAAATTATCAGCCTGCAACCAGGATCGCCAATCTTTACAAAAAAAAGCCATCAATCTGGCCGGAGACCTTAGTCCCTCTCCTTCCCAAAAAATTATCATCAGTAAAAGTTCCCGATACCATCTCGGTGTCATTGGTTTGCTGGCAGGCTTTCTCACTCAAAAATATAACTTACCTTCAATTGTTATCAGCCGGCAGGCTTCCGAGGCCAAGGGCTCCTGTCGTTCCGTTCCCGGTTTTGATATTATTTCGGCTCTCCGTACTTTTTCGTCTCTTTTTATCGATCTTGGCGGTCATGCCGCCGCCGCCGGTTTTACCATCCCTTCTAAAAATATCTCCATTTTAGAAAAAAAAATTACTGCTCTTGCCCAAAAAAAACTCAAAAACATCGACCTTACTCCTGCCTTCACCGTCGACGCCACTGCCGATCTTTCCGCCCTAAAAATTTCTCTGATCAAGGCCATCAATCAACTCCAGCCATTTGGTATGGGTAATCCCACCCCTCTCTTTTTTTTGCCCAATCTTAAGGTTCTTTCCAAAAAATTACTCGGTGCCGATTCAAACCACTTGAAATTAATTCTTGATGACCCTCAAACTGCCAAAATTGAACAATCACCCGCTACTGCCATTGCCTTTAAAAAAGGCCATCTTGACGCCAAAATCACCCCCGGCTGTCTGGTTGACCTGATTGCTTCTTTTGAACTTAATACTTGGAACGGCCGGACCACTCCTCAACTTGTTGTCAAGGAAATTTTTCCTCACAGCTGATATACTTTAGGTCATGAAAAGAACCCTGATTTCCCGTACCCGCAACCTGGTCGATTCGTCCGTTAATCTCCGTGGTTGGGTAAATTCAATTCGTTCACACGGCAAGATCACCTTTATTGATCTTCGCGATCGCACCGGCATTATCCAAATTGTCACCACTCAAAAAATAGCCGACTTAAAAGTTGAAAGTGTTATTTCCGCTACCGGCAAAATCCAAAACAGACAAGCCTCAAACTTCAACCCCAACATGAGTACCGGCAAAATCGAAATGTTTACCTCCGACATCAAAGTTTTAGCCCCTGCTCAAGACCTGCCCTTCGATATTCATCAACCAGAGCTAAACGTTTCTTTACCGATCATGCTTGACTATCGCGCCGCCTCTCTTCGTCACCCCAAAACAAAAGAAATTTTCCAACTTCAAGCCACCATCACTCAAACCTTTCGCCAATTTATGCTCGACCGCCATTTTACCGAATTTCACGCTCCTACTTTGGTGGCTACCGCCACCGAGGGCGGTTCTCAAGTTTTCTCGGTTGACTATTTTAACCACCGGGCTTTTTTGGCCCAAAGTCCCCAGTTTTACAAACAAATTATGGTTTCCGTTTTCGAAAGAGTTTTCACCGTCTCTCACGCCTACCGAGCCGAGCCCAGTGTTACCACCCGCCACCTAACCGAATATGTCGGTCTTGATGTTGAGTTTGGTTTTATTAATTCCTGGCGCAATGTCTATCTTTTGGCCGACAAATTGGTCAAACACATTTTTTCTGTCATTGCCGACAAACATGCCGACACTCTTAAAACTTACCATGTTGCCATTCCAAAAACTGCCGATAAAACCCCGGTTGTCAAATTATCGAAAGCTCAAGACATTGTTTTTAAATTCAGCGGTCACGATATTCGCGGTCAACCCGATATGGATCCTGAAGCCGAAAGACAAATTTGTCAGTGGTCAGCCAAAGAACACGGCAGTGATTTGGTTTTTATCACTCATTTCCCTACTAAAAAAAGACCTTGGTACACCTATCCCGACCCCAAAAACCCCGAAGAAACCTTAAGTTTCGACTTAATCGGCTGTGGGGTTGAGTGGATTACCGGCGGTCAAAGAATCAATGATTATCAGGCCCTCAAAGCCAGTATCAAAAAAACCGGAGCCGATCCTAAAGACTTCGATATTCCTTACCTTCGGGCCTTCAAATATGGTATGCCTCCCGAAGGTGGTTTTTGCATCGGGTTAGAGAGGATCACTCAAAACATTTTAAATTTGGATAATATTCGTCAAGCCACTCTTTTTCCCCGTGACATGGAAAGAGTCGATGTTAGATTGTCCACCCTCAATCCCCCAAAACCTTCCAAAAAAGCTAAAAAATGAAAGTTAAACTTTTTCTCTTCTCGCTCCTGCCTTTTTTGTCTCTGGCAAACATCATCCTTTTTTCCCAACAAAAAATTATTGTCCCTCCCCCCGTCGATGCCTTGTCAAATTACCAACACCCTTCTATTCCCAAACTAACGTCTAATAATCTGCCTATCCTTCTCCGGTCGCCAAATTACATTGTCGTCGATTCGGCCACTAACACCATTCTTTTGGCCCAAAATAGCCACCAAAAAATTTTCCCAGCCTCTATTACCAAGTTAGCTACTGCTCTAACCGCTCTTAACGTTTATCCTCTAGACGAACTGATCACTGTTAAGCAGGCATACACCGAGGGCAAGGTTATGGAATTAAAGATCGGCGAAAAAATCACCGTTCAATCTTTGGTTTCCGCCCTTTTGGTTTATTCTGCCAACGATGCCGCTTTTACTTTGGCCAATCATCATACCGGTGGTATCGATGGTTTTATAAACCAGATGAATCTTTTAGCTCAAAAATATCAGTTAACCGATACTCACTTTGTCAATTACGACGGTATCCATCATCCGGAACACTTCTCCACTGTTTACGACCTTTCTCAACTTGGCCGTTTGGCCCTAAAAAACCCGATTGTCAAACAGACCGTCAAACAAAAAAACTTAACCGTTACCGACATTGATAATACTATCAGCCACCAACTTTCCTCCACCAACGAACTTTTGGGTCTGGTTCCCGAAATTGAAGGTATCAAAACCGGCTGGACACCGGAGGCCGGCGGTTGTTTTATCAGTCTCTTAAATCTGGACGGTCATTATCTTATCTCGGTTGTCGCCCAAAGCGAAGATAGGTTTGCCGATACCCTTAAAATTCTAAACTGGGCTAAGCGCAATATCATCTGGTCCGACTACCAACCCTAAAAATCCTATTCGGGACTGACCGCGCTTATGTCCACGGCCGATACATAAGCCACAAAATTATTTTCGCCTTCAAACACATACACCGGCTGCAAAAAATTAGTTAAACTGACCGGTTCAAAATAAGCCAGAAAAACCTTGGTAATTCTGATACTACTCTGATCGCTATCTGATGATGGCCAATAATTTCCACCTTGCAGTTCTTGCCAAGCCGTCTCTACTGGTTTTAACGGATAAGTCGAATATGATTCCCTGTCTATCGCAATATTTTTATAGTTAACCTCCACAATTTTCTTATTATCCATGCCGGTGCCGCTAATCAAAATCGACACCGGCGATCTGCCCTGCTGTTCCCCCAGTACCGACAAATCGGCAATCTTGTCTCTAAAAAAATCAACTCTAATCACGTTGGCTTCTTCTTGGCTCGGCGCCGATTTTAAACCACTGTTTTCTATTTTCCAAAAACTGCTTTCCTTTTCCCCCGACTCCAACTCCGGACTTAATTTTCCCCCGGCTTTCAAATATTCACTGGCCATCAATATGGCCTCATTTCTGTTTGGCACTCTGCCCGGCACCAGCAGTGTCTGATCTTCAAGATAGGGGTACTTTAATACAAAACTGCCATCCAGCACATTCATGGTCAAAGTTTGTTTTAAATTATCATTCCTAAATTCATAAACACCATATCTTATCCTTCTTGGCTCACCCGCAAAACCCAAACCTGTCGCCACCTGCTTGTCGTACTCCAGGGCCAAAAAATCACTTGCCGGTCGATAAATCACAAATATTTTTGCCTGATCGCTAAATTTAGGGAAACTGTCGTTTGCCAATTCTGCTCTAAATTCTTTTTTCACAAACTCTTTTTTGGGAAAATCGATTTTGGGCAACAAACCATATCTCATTGTTGGCGGAACTATTGGCGGATTAGCTAGTCTATAAGCTTTAATCGCCCCCACCATTAAAGACCACAGCAATACAAACAGAAACAGGCCTCCTCCGCCATATTTTATTACTCTGCGGCTGTCATAAGCCACCTTGGTCAACGTTGCCATATTTTATTCTACAATATTCTTCACTCCCTCACTTTCCTGACTTTTAATCTCGTTTGTGCCTAGGTGGTAAAATAAGAATATGTCTTTAAAAAGTCCTGTTCGCACTCGCATTGCCCCCAGCCCCACCGGCCAGATGCACGTTGGTTCTCTTCGTACCGCTCTTTACAACTATGCTTTTGCCAAACAAACCCAAGGCCAGTTTATTTTAAGAATTGAAGATACCGATCAAAAACGTCTGGTTGTCGATGCTCAAACCAACCTGATTAACATTCTAAAAGTTTTCAAACTAAATTATGACGAAGGTCCTCTTGTTGGTGGTCCTCACGGTCCTTATATCCAAACTCAAAGGCTTGATATTTATCAAAAATATATCCAAAAACTGCTTCAAATTGGCCGGGCCTACTATTGTTTTTGCAGCTCCGACCGTCTCCAAAAAATGCGCCAAAACCAAGAAAAACATCAGCAAAAACCTCATTACGATCGCCGCTGCTTGTCTCTTGGCGAAAAACAGATAGAAAAAAAACTAAAAAACGGCGACCCCTTTGTCGTTCGTCTAAAAGTTCCCGACAATCAAGACATTGTTTGCCACGATCTCATCCGTGGTCAAATATTAATCAACAGTGCCGAGGTCGATGATCAGATCCTAATCAAATCAAACGGTATCCCCACCTATCATTTTGCCGTTGTTGTCGACGATCATCTGATGAAAATTTCTCACGTTATCCGTGGCGACGAGTGGATTTCTTCTTTACCCAAGCAAATTTTACTTTATCAGTATTTTGGCTGGAAACCGCCTATTTTTGTCCACCTGCCGGTTTTTCTCGATCCGGCCGGTCGGGGCAAAATGAGCAAACGGCACGGTTCGGTTTCTGCCCAAAGTTTTCTTGACCAAGGCTATCTGCCTGCCGCTCTTTTAAACTACTTAATGCTTTTGGGTTGGAATCCCGGTGATCAGCGTGAAATTTTTTCTCTCAAACAATTTATCGAAGAGTTCAATCTGGCAAAAGTTCACAAAACTCAACCGGCCTTCGATCAACGAAAGCTTGATTACCTCAACGCTTATTATATCCGCCAACTTTCTGCTCCCAAATTTGCCCACTTATTGACTCCTTTTACCCCCAAAATCAATCCCTCTCTTATCAAACAAATTGCCCCCCTCTTAAAAGAAAGAATCAACAAACTTACTGACGCCATTCCTCTGACTGAATTTTTTTACCAAGATGTCAGCTATTCCACTCAACTTCTATTTCAACGGGGGGCCGACAAAGATTTGGTAGTCGATATGCTTACCCAAACCCACGAAGCTTTAAAAAACATTTCTCATTGGCACCTTCAATTAATCCAGATGATTCTTCTCGACTTAATCGCCAAAAACAAATGGAACACCGGCCAATTTTTTATGATCTTCCGGGTAGCTATCTGCGGCGCCCCCCGCACCCTGCCCGTCGTCGACTGTCTGCCCTCTTTGGGCCAGGACAAGACCCTAAAAAAACTCTCCCTTGCTCTGGAAAAACTGAAATAGCTTTTTTGCTACACTTTATCTGTGGTTCCAATCGCCATTTTAATATTTTTTCTTTCCGTCCTTCCTGTCTCTGCCAATGTTCATATCTGCAAAATCGATCCTTTGGCCGTCAGTGGTTCAGAATGGATTCAACTTTGCAATGATTCCCAAGACACGAACCAAGATCTATCCGGATACACCCTTCAAGATGCGGCCAATCACCAAATCACCCTTAACTGTATTCTTCCTTTTGGCAAATCTTATTCAATCGCTTTTTCCGGTATCAATAATGACAACGAATATCTTTCCATTAAAAACAACGAAGACAATATTATCGATTGTATCAGTTATGGTAATCAAACCTGCCCCGTCAATGATATTCATTTACCAAACCCCCAACAAAAAAAATGTTTTCTCTTTACCTCAAGTTGGGAAAATACCGATGATTGTTCTTCTTCTGGCACCCAGTACTGCATTGTCAACACTTCTACTCCTATACCTTCTCTCACTCCATTGCCGTCGCCGACAGTCACCTCAACTTCCACGCCCACTCCCTCGCCGACCGTCACTGTTTCTCCCACTCCCGCTCCCGCCATTTCCATTTCAATCAGTTCACTACCCGACTCCGTCAAACTAGGAGACAGTTTTTCACTTGAATTTAATATTCAAGATGCCAACCCCTCCGCCGCCTATTATGTCAAAGCTTTTGGCGGTACCACCGACAATTTTTCTATTCAAACCCAATCAAACAATAACTGGTACAATTTTAACAGCTCCTGGGATTCTTTCTCTCAATTTGCCACCGATACCAACGGTCATCTTCAGTCCTCTCTAACTGTCCGCGCCAAACCCGATCAGGAAACCGGCCAATACCAGCTTAAAATAAAACTCAAACAGGTCGATGGTAGTCAGGAAAAAGAAAGTCAAGCAAAAGAGATTTCTATTTTTGCCCCCGACCCCAGCAACACCCCGACTCCAACTCCCACTCCCACCTCCACTCCCGCTCTCATCTTTACCACTCCTTCTGTCACCCCTACTCGCACTCGTACCCCCACCCCCACTCCCACCTTACCCGCCACGACCGCAAGACTGTCAGCGGGCCCCAGTCCCATTTCCACTCCTGTCGTTCTTGGTCAAACCACCATTTCTTCACCATCATCTTTGCCAAAATCTTCTACCGTTGCCACCATTGCCAAAATACTTATGGCTCTTGGTACTCTAATGTTGCTTGTTCCGGCGGTAATAGCTAAAATTAAAAGGTGCTAAACACAAAAATCCTGCGCTATCTTCCCTCTCTTGTTTGGATGGCCTTTATCTTTTTTTTATCTTCCCAGCAAACCGTTGGTATCGGCGCTACCAAAACCGACCGCTTTCTTATTTTAAAAAGTTTTCACCTCATCGAATATTGTCTTCTTTTTCTTTTTTTATACTTTGCTTTTCGGCAAACCCCGAAATCTGCCTTTTTTACCTATCTCTATGCCCTGTCAGACGAACTTCACCAAAGCTTTGTTCCCGGCCGTGAAGGCAAGTTCGTCGACACTTTTATTGACCTTCTTGGTATAGCTATGGGCATCTTTTTGGTCAATAAGCTTATCAAAATAAGTTTCATCAAGAAATCTCTCTAAGCTTCGGTCATTCTTGTTTTGATGCGGTTATTTTAAGAAAAATATAAGTTAGTTTGTGTTGACAACGACAAAGTTTTATTTATCATACAATTATGACAAGTCACTACTTTATCCTAACAAGACGACTGTCATAATATCCGGCCCCCGCCGGATTTTTTATTTTTTAAATCCTTTAAGGAGGTGAAAACATAAAATAAAATATGAAAAAAATATTACTTTCATTAGTAGTTGTGGCTCTAGCCGGTACTGCCGTAGTCGGTGCTACCCGCGCTTACTTTAGCGATCAAGGTTCTGTTGCTGGTAATACAGTTGCCACTGGTACTTTGGAACTGACGGTCAACGAGTCTGCGGGTAAACCCTTCAGCATAACCAATGCTTATCCTGGCTACTGGAGTGGTTGGGAATATATGGATATCTACAATTCAGGATCCCTTCCTTTCGAAGCCAACATGACTTTATCCAAGACTGGTGGTAGTGGCGCCCTTTGGAATAAACTGCTAATTCAACTGGCAACCGTGGGATGGGACAGCGTCTGCAATAATGGAGACGGCGGTGAGGTAATGATCTATAACGGTCTCGTTAACGCTTTCCCAGCTCAGTCGGTAGTCAGTGATATTAGTTACTGGCATTTAGCAAACGAAGACGATGGATCAGGTCCGCCGGACAATATCCGAGCTGGTTGGTCAGAACGAGTCTGTCAGAGAGTCGGAGTCGATGTCTCTGCCGGTAATGGTGTACAAGGTACTTCAGTCACCTTCGATGAAGTCGTTGATGCCGTCCAAGACAACGATTAAATCAACTCGATCACGACTTAGTCAAGTTACACAAAGAGCTCTTTGTGTAACTAACTAGGTTATGAAAATAAAAAAATTAAATCCGCTTAAAATTTTTAGTGGAGTAATTTATGCCATTATCATTTTATTTGTGATTCTTATCGCTGTTGGCACCGCCATTTCTTCCCTTAACTTAGGAGTAAAAATGTACTCGGTTAACAGCGGCTCAATGGCCCCGGCCATCCCTGCCGGCAGTTTAGTGGTTGTTAAACCCAGTCAGGATTATCAAAAGGAGGAGGTGATTACTTTCAAAAACGAAGCTGACAGATCGGTCAACAATCCCAAAATCACTACCACCCACAGAATCTACCAGGTTAATCAAGCGGCTGACCAGACAACCTACACCACCAAAGGTGATTTTAATCCCCAACCGGATTTTGTCACCACAGACAAGGAATTAATTATTGGCAAGGTCCTTTTCTCTATCCCTTTGTTGGGTTTTCCCATTACTTTTACTAAGAATATAGAGGGACTTATTATCCTCATTATCATCCCGGGTACTATTATCGTTTACTCCGAGATTTTAAACATCAAAAAAGAAATTCTACTTTTGATAAAGAAAAGGAAAAATGAAAAGAAGAATAGCTAAATTATTAGTAATATTTGTTCTCTTGACCTTCAATTTTGTTGGTTCTACCAACTCATTTTTTGTTGACAGAGAAACAATAGAAAACAATTCTGTTTCCGCTGGTTGCTGGCTGCCGCCATCCGTCCCCATTCTCGTTTATCCTCCCGATAATCATATCGCCGGGGCCGGTTCCGCTTGGGACTTAAATCCTTATATGGATTGGCAAGACTCTACTACCACTTGTCCTCTGTCCACCACTCTCACTTACCAATACGAATCCTATCGCGATCCCGGTTTAACTATCCGGCTTTATCAGTCCGGCTGGCTTACCGACTCCCAAATTCCAGCTCCCGGTACTCCCGATGGTATCTACTATTGGCATGTCCGATCTCAAGATAATTTTGGCAATGAGAGTGGTTTTAGCGCCCCCTGGAAACTGACCGTTGATCGTTCTGCCCCCGATTCCGAAATTACCTCCCTGGATCTTTTTTCCACCGCTTCTTCTTTTTCTATTGACTACGAAGCTGACGCCGATACCGATTTTGTCCAGCTTTGCTACTCCTATAATTTGGGCGATTGGATTTGCAATTCTTTCTATATCGATCATCCCAATTCCCCCGGTTCTGTTTTATTTGACTCTCCTAGAGGCGATGGTCTTTATGATTTTTATACCCTGGCCACCGACCACGCCGGCAACACCGAAGATGACAGCGGCAAGACTACCACTCCTTACTCCGTCCAGGTCGACACCCTTGCTCCCACCACCAACATCGATCTTAATTCCTTACCGGGCAACTATTGGAACGGCCAAAACTTACTTGCCAATGGCGATTTTGAATCAGGTCTTGATTCCTGGACTATTGATGCCTCTGCTTCCGGCGACCACCGTGTGGTTTCTACCGCCACCGATTTTTCTGACAATCCAATATCACCTCCTTCTGGCCTATCTATGCTCCAAATTGGTTTTAGTCAATCACCTTTGATCAATAACAGCGCCGACTCCGTTTCCCATCTTCTTTCTCTGCCGGCCAATTTATCCTCAAACCTCTCCTTTAGCTATCGTTTCTTTTCTCAAGATACCGCCGACTATGATCATTTTTTTGTCAAAATTATCAGTTGGACCGGCAATCTTTTTGAAAACATTATCCTTACCGGCAACGAATTTTTTGTTCCCGATTACGACTCCGGCTGGCAAAAGATTAGCCACTCTTTGCTTGTCTATGCCGGCCACACCATCAACCTCCTTTTTGGCGTCGGCAACAAAGATGTCCCCGGCAATCCTCTGGCTTCTTGGGCCTTTATCGACGACATTTTTGTTTCCACTCTCGACACCAGGGTGGAGGAAACGGGCGCTCTTAGTTTTGATCCTCACGATATTGGCTCCGGTCTATTTGATACTCCAAGCGATGTTGACACCCAAGTTGGTGAAAATCCGCTTGACTTTCTTTCCACCGATGTTGCCGGCAATATTGAAGCCACGCATTCTTCCGATATCGTGGTTTTACGTCCGGTAGTCTTAAACCATATCGCTCCGGCCCCCTCCTCCGGATCCGGAGACGAAACCATTGTTTTATATAACAACTCTGTCGATTCTCAAGACCTTTCTGATTGGCAAATTTGTGACCTGGACAATAATTGTCAGACATTGACAGAAACCATTAACACCGGTTCTACTCTGGCCCTCTCTCAAAATTTTTATCTTAACAATGACGGTGACACAGTCAAACTAAAAGATAACACCTCTGCCGTCGTTGACGAATTTACCTATCCCAATCATTCCGGCCACAATTGGTCTTGGCAAAGAAATCCCGACGGTATCGGCACTTGGCAGCTTTTTATCGCCGACATGGATTTTAATTTAATCAGTCGTCCCTCTGTCAACAAAATTACTCTCTCAATCTTTAACATTCCCGGTACTTACGGCCAAGCCATCACCGACACTCTTGACTATGAAATTATCTACGCCGCCGATGGCATCGATAAGGGCATTTTTGGTCATGTTAACCCGGAAAACATAATTAATGGCAAAATAGATTATGACTTTTATCTTGGCACTTGCACCACCGGTAGCGTCTGTACTCCGGATATCAACATTGGCTCCACTCTCACCGTTATCATTTCAGGTAGTATAAATAGTAACCCTGTCTCCTCCGCCAAAACTTTCAATTACTAAATGAAACACTTTTTATTTTTACTTTTCCTTATTTTCAATTTATCCTTTTTTCCTTCCTTAATTTATGCCGCCGATATCAACATCGATTGCCCCGCTACCCCGGGGAACTGTTCCGTCACCGGCGCTGATCCCTTATTTTCCTCCGCTGATGGTTTATGGTTTCCCGGTCGGCTTCTTTCCAAAACTATTAATCTCAAAAATAGCAGCAACTCCGCTCAAACCATGTCTCTTCAGGCCAACCGCAGTCTCTTGTCCGCTGTCATCCCCAGTCCTTTGGAAGACGCCGACATCATCAATATTAGTCTTATCAAACCAGGCTCTTTCCTTATTTGGGCCGGTGATTTAGCTAATTTTTATTCCGCCGGTGAAATCGATTTTGGTATTTTTCC
>CAZRAZ010000006.1:0-23141 GCA_964598275.1 uncultured Gammaproteobacteria bacterium
ATTAAAAAAAATAGAAAATGAATTGGTTTGTTTTGTTAGATGTTTCTAAGTTTTATTTTGTGGCTGTTTTTTTGACTTTTATTTTTTCACTTCCACTTTTTGTTTTTCTTATCAAAAAGAATGAAAAAATTGATTTATTTTTGATATATATTTCTGGTGTTTTAAATTTATTTTGTTGTTTATTTTTTTATGCGAGTATAAATTATTTTTGGGATATAAGAAATTTCAGTATTGTTATATTCTCTTTTTTATTGCTTTTTATTGAACTAGTTTTTGTGTTTTATGTATTTAGAAAAAATGATTTTAAAATAGAGATAAGTAATGGCAAATGGTATGGTGTCATTTTTTTATTAAGTTTGGGGATGTTTTATTACTTGAATAATAATTATTTTGACGTTGAGGAAAAATCTTTTTTTCTTCCTGGCTATTCTATAAATCATGATTATGTTGTTTCGGTGAGTGCGGTTCGATCATTTTTTGACTTTAGCGAAGAAATAAATAATAGTCCTGTTCTGAAAGGGTCTTTTGGTTTACACAAGGAAACTGGGTATCCGGAAGGGGGTTTTTATATGAATGTATTTTTTGCAAAATTATTAAAAAGTGATCCTTATTTTTTATATCAAAGGGTGGTTCTTTGGTTGTCTTTATTATCTTTGTTCATCATTAATTATTTTGCAATTAATTATTTTAAAAAGTTGAATTTTCTAGCTAGATTTGGATTAGCAATTATTTCGGTTTTGAGTGTATTTAACTTTTTATCTTTAAGTATTATTAACACTTCAGTTTTGGCTTCTGTCATTGTTATCCCTTTTGTATTTTTTGCAATTTTATGGACGGTGTTGCATTTGAATGAAAAAGAAAAGAATCCACTGTTCTTGCTGTTTCTTTTAATGAGTTTGGCTGTCGTGATCTTTGTGTATTCATATTTTAATGTAATTTATTATGTTTTTTTTATTATTTGTTTACCTTTTGTCGTAGGTTTTAGAAAGTTTAATAAAAAATTTCTTTTTAAAATATCGGTTGTCTTTTTAATTTCATTCTTGTTACCCTTGAATTTTTTTAAAACCAGAGATATTTTGAAAAGACAATTATCTTCAGATAATAAAGAAATCAATGTTTTTAAAGGAGGGACGATGGGCAATACCATTGGTTTTGTTAACCCGATGATAACCTTTTCAATATGGAGTTCCAATGCTGACTATAGGTTTTTTGTAGCTAATCATTATGACACTTGGTTATTTTTTAGTTTTTTTTATTTATTGTTTGTATTAATAATGTTGGGAAAACTGAAGAAGAGTACGCGTAAACTTATTTTAATGGTTTGTTTGCCTTTTTTATTGCTAGTGTTGATGACGTTTTGGATAAACAAATCTTCATATCAGAACGTAAAGGCATTGAATGTGTTTGCTACTGTCTGGCCCTTTGTCTTGTTTTTAATGTTATTTGAGAATTTGAGAGATAAAAGATGGTGGTTAAAATTGATAACGATTTTGTATCTATGTGTATATTGTTTTTTTGCTTTAAAGGGGGCGATTTTTGCCTGTAGTTATGCAGGAAGGCCATTGGTGAAGAGTAATCTTGAATTGGCAAAAATAAGTGATGACTTTTGTCAAAATAACGATAAGAAACTATTTTTGGGAAGAGACGAGCTGTCCGTGTATTTTTTGATTAAGTGTAAAAATATATTTTTTAATTACGATAGGTTTTTTAATAATCAAGGTTTTTGGGAAATAATTAAATTAAATAAAATGAGTGGTTTGGATGCAAAATGTGAGCCCGATTCTTTAAGGTTGACGGAGATTGATTATTCAGTTGGGTATGAAAGTATTTTGGTTGATAAGTGTTTTAAGTTTAAAAACGATGATTATGAGCTGGTAAAAGAATATGAAGTCTATCGCTGGTATAAGAAAAAAAATTAGTTTTGGAATTATTTTTTTACTAATCTTTTTGATATGGGTTATATATAAAAAGTTAAGTTTACGGAGTATAGTGTTGTGGGATGAGTCGATGTATATATTGACGGGTTTTAAATATTATCAGGCGCTTACCAATTTTGATTTTGTTTCCGTTTGGCAAATGATAAAAATGGGTGTTGAATACTCCTTTTTACAGGCTTTGTGGATGGGAGTGTTTGGTAGAGTGTTTGGTTATTCGATAGAAATGGCCAGATTGGCTAATTTGATTTTAGCGATACCGATTGTGAAAATAATTTTTTTAATTTGTGATCAATTAAAAAAGGATGGTTGGCGACTGAAAATAATTTTCTGTTTTTGTTTTTCAGTTCGCCTTTATTGCTCTATGTGATGTCAACAGCCTTAAGAGAGACAATGGGCTTGTTGTTTGGCTTGTTGAGCTTGTATTGGTACATGTCGTTTAGAGATAAAAAGAATCGATGGTTTGCTTTCTTGACCGGTTTGGCAATGAGTTTGGTGTTCTTTGTAAGGTTTCATTGGGGAGTAATGGTGATAACAGGAATAGGGATTGACCTATTGATATCTTTTGGTAGAAGAGAATTGCGATTAGCGGATATTAAAAAATTTGGTTAATTTTTGCCGTTGTTTCCATTGTTTTATATGTTTGGGTACTGATGCCTGTAGGTAATTTGGCTAGACTGGTAGTTTTTATGAAGAATATTGATGATCATCGCGCTGGTTTTTTAACTCATATATTTTTTTATTTTTTTCATTTAGCGGTTAGCTATACATTTTCTTGGGTGGCATTTCTGATATTGTTCTGGTTTTTCGTGATGGTTTTTATAAAAAAAATTTGATAATTATAAGGTAAGAATTTTAGCGATTTTGTTTTTTATTAATTTGTTTTTGTTTTTGGGAAGAACAGGGAAAAATCAGGCCAGATATGTCTTTTTGGGAGTACCGCCCTTTTTTATCTTGGCAAATTACGGTTTTTTGCTTTATCATCAAAAATTAAAAGTGGTTATGAGAAAAGGATATTGGGGAAAAGGTCTGTTGTTTTTAGTTGCCTTGATTATGCTGATTAATATTTTGTCTCTAGTAAAAAGAGTCAAGCCTGTAGTGTCGCATAATTCGAATTCGAGGATATTTTATGAGACTGAGTTTCAAAAAGACCGGTATTTTAGTTTTGCCGTAAAAGATTGGCCTAAAGGAGGGCTGAGAAATAAAGAAAAAATTGGAGACTTGTTTAATTATGTATTTTCAAAAATAGACATAAACAAACCGGTTGAATTAGTTGGTGGGGCGAATGAGTTTAGTCCGTTTTTAGAAGATGCTTACTTGTCTTATGCGGTAACGTTTTGGATTGAACCTGGAACTATGTTTGATACTAAGGATTATAATGACAATAATAGATTTGTCAGTGAGTTAGAAATAGAAAAGAAGCAATTTGGGGAAAAATATATGATTATCGACCAAAAAGATTTTTTAGATTTAGGTTGTCAAGTAAAAATTTTAGCTAGGTGAAAAGGCTATTTTTGCGAAAAAAGCATAATAAAAAATTCTCTAAAAGGGGTGTCTTTTTGTTTTTTTAAGATAAAATTTTGTTGAGAGAATTTATTGATAAAATATTTTTTTGAAAAGGTTTTTTCTTTAACATTGTTTCTTAAAAAATGGCCAAGAATGGAAATGGCTTGTCCAAATAAAGAAAAATGATTTGGTTGAATAATAAGAATATGTTTTTTGGAAAGTCTGGCCATTTCTTGAATAATAGGAGTAGGGTCGTCAAAATGTTCCAGTAGTCCTTCTGAAAAGACGAGATCAAAACTGTTTGATTTGTATCTTGTTTTAAGAGCATCATCTAAAAATATATTTTTTCCTTTTATAAGACCCTTTTTTTGACATATCTTTATTGAAGATGGGCTTTTGTCAATACCGATGCTGTTTTTATAACCGGTTTTGAAAAAAGACAGGAGAGTTCTACCTTCACCGCAGCCAAGATCAAGAATTTTACTTGTCTTTGTTAACTTTTGATCTTTTATTAAATTGAGAGCTAGAGAAAGAGATTTTTGTTGCGACCAAACTCCAAAGCCAGTTACTCCGGTATAGTTTTGCCAATAATTTTCCCAAGTGCTGTCGAGTGGAGGGGTGTCGATTTCTAACATACCGGCATATTGTGTTTGTTTGTTTTTGCTGAACAGATAAGGAAAAAAGAAAGCGGCAGATCTGATAAGTCTAGCCCATTCGTAGGGCTTGGTAACCATCCTTAAGAAAAAATAAGGGTTCAGGTAGACCTGTTTGATAGACCATCGGTTCCATTTATTAATTTCCTCCCAAGAAAGGTGAGGATAATTGACTTCCCCCTGAGAATTTAGATAGTTATTTTTTTTTAGATAGTCATAAAAAGGAGTTTGGGGATATGGTTTGGGCAAAGTGATGGTATAACGTTGAACCGGTAATTTTTTTGCCCATTTGACTGTTTGTTTGATTGTGTTGACGGTTTCGCCGGGGAGGCCGGTGATAAAATCAGCGACAATAAAAAGACCGGCTTTATTGGCATTCTGGGCAAATTTTTTTGCTAGAGTGGGAGTAGTTCCCTTTTTGATGTTTTTTAAAATCTCTAGATTACCGGATTCAAAACCAACATGCATGGTGCGACAGCCGGCTTTTTTCATAAGTTTTAAAGTATCCAGATCGAGAGTGGGACGAGCATAGCAACTCCAGCAAACTTTAAGTTTTTGTTTTAAAATGGCTTTCGAAATTTGGATAGCCCTATCTTTGACTAGGGTATCATCTTGAAAAAATACCTCTTTAATATATGGCATCTTTTTCTTGATGAATTTTAGCTCGTCAATAACGCTATCTATAGTTCTAGTCCGATAGCGGGGATTGACGCCTTTGTTGATGGTGTGAGGCCAAAGACAGAAGGTACAAAGTCCCCATTGACAACCTCGGCCGGTAAAAAGATCAACAAAGGGATGTTGATGTCCGGTTTGGTGATATTTATTGATATTGAGGTGGCGTCGGTAGACATTGGTGACAAAAGGGAATTGTGCCATTTGTTCTGAAGTGACGGGAGGGCGGTCGGGATTTTTTATGATTTGATTATTTTTTTTGTAGTAAAGACCCGGTATTTTATTTTTTGGTAAACGGTTAGCCAAGTCAAGAACGGTAAAATCAAACTCACCTTTGGCAAGCATATCTATCCCTTTGGCTGATTTAAGGGTTTGAAGAGGATTAATAGAGGCCCAGGGACCAACCATAACGACTTTTGCTTTAGTTATTTTTTTAATTTGCTGACCGATTTCGATATCGTTTTTGAGACTGGCTGTAGAAAAGTAGAGAATGAGAAGTTCCGGTTTGAATTTTTTGGCAAGGTTAAAAACTTGCGATCGAGTGGTGTGACTTTGAGCATCGACAAGTTTTGCTTGATGTCCATTTTTTTCAAGTAGACCGGTAGCATAAGCCAAATAAATGGGGAACCACTGACTACCGGATATGCCAACAACAGCCCATCGGGCATTACGCATAAAATTTTTGACAAAAGGAGGATTTAGAAGTAATACTTTCATTTATTTATAGTTCCATTTTTTACCGGTACCCAAAAGTAATTCTTTGGTGTAACCGAAAGACCAGGCGAAAAACATAATCAAAACAGCATAAACTAGATTTAGCGCAATGATGACTGATTTTGAAAGAAAAAGTGCGTAGGCGAGTAGGCAAAGATTGGTTATTAGGATGGTTTTAAGGATAATGGGAATAAAACTGGGAAAAATGACGGAAAAAAGTAAGATAAGAACAAGAAAAGGGAGAAAGAGTCCAACTAAGTTTTGAGTTGGGGTGATTTTCTTGACCCTTTTTCTTTTGAGAAGGATTTTTGCTTGAGCATAGCGCATCATTTGGTTAAACCAACGGTTTGGAGTAGAACGACGGAAATGAGTGACGATAACGTCGGGGACATAGAGTAACCTGTAACCTGCTTTTACGATTGATTCTGTCATGAGGACGTCTTCTCCTTCAACCATACCCTCATCAACCGGCATGGCTTTTTTAAGGGCTTGATATCGGTAGATGGCGTTTGATCCGTGAGATCGGCTTTTGATGATTTTTTGATGTTGACTAGTTGGAGAACCTGCATTAAAGAAAAAGGCAATGTTGAAAATAAGGCCGACAGCTTTGCCAAAGGGACGCTCATATTCGGGAATAAGATTGGGGCCACTGACACCTCCTACTTTTGGATTTTCAAAATATTTTAGAGTATTTTTCAGCCAATTTTTATCAAAGGTACAGTCAACATCACTAAAGGCAATTAAGGAGCCTTTGGCAACTTTGAAACCGAGATTGCGACCAGAGACGACTAAGCTTTTTGGATTATCGATAACTTTGGCTCCAAGAGAAAGAGAGATTTTTTTTGTTTGGTCTTGAGATCTACCGTCGGCAATAATTATTTCTAGCCTGTTTTTGGGGTAATTAAGCTGATTTAAACTGTTTAAACACTGTTTGATTAATTCTTGGCCATTTTTGACAGGAATGACGACGGAGATGAAGGGGTATGTTTTCATTTTTTTGAGGGAATACCCATAATGCTGAAGAAGAAGGAGGCGAAAAAACCCTGAACACCAAGAGAGAGAAGAGTGCTGGCGAAAATGGCCTGTCTGAGAGCAGAAAGTTGACCGAAGCCTGTTTTTGCCCAGTTTAAGAAGATGTCGATATTTAGAACTACTCCAATAATGATAAAAATAAGACTGGTAAAAACTCCCTTTTCCAGGTTAAAAAATTTACAAAGTGTTTTTAGAAGACGACTATTTTTTTGGAAACCCTTGCTAATGACAAAAACTTTGGCATAAAAACCAGTGACGATAATTTGAAAGCCAATTACGGTTAGAAGAGAAGCCAGTATCATGGAATGAAGATCATAGCCATGGCCATTGATATACCAAACACCGTAAGAGAGTCGAACGAGAAAAATAGAACCGAGGAGGAAAAGAAATATGCCTGGAATTAAAAAAAGATGATTAGGACTGTACATGAGTAAAAATCTAAGATGTCTCCAGGCGTCTCTAAGTCCGACTAATTTTGTCTCTCCTTTTCTGGGATAGTAATGAATAGGAATTTCAAAAATTTTTAAATTATTCTGGAGAGCCTTAACAACCATTTCTGAGGCAAATTCCATACCGGTGGTTTGGAGGTCCATTTTTTTTAGAGCAGTTTTGTTAAAAGCTCTCATGCCACAATGTGAGTCAGAAATTTTGGTGTGGTACATAATTTTTAAGAGTCCGGATAGAATTGGATTGCCTATGTATTGATGTGACCAAGTCATGGCGCCAGGAAGGATTTCGCCTTTGAAACGAGAACCCATAACCAGATCATAGCCTTGACGGAGTGGTTTGACAAAATGATGTAACTTTCTGAAATCGTATGTGTCGTCAGAGTCCCCCATGATGATATATTTGCCGGTGGCAGATGAAAATCCTTTTAGGTAAGCACTGCCATAACCTTTTCTGGATTCAGAAACAACTTTGGCTCCGAGTGATTTGGCGATTTTAACAGAGTTGTCGGTAGAGCCGTTGTCTGAAATTATAATTTCTGCATTAAGGTTGTGTTTTTTGATAGATTGCTGGGCTTTTTTGATGGATGCGCTAATCCCCTCTTGTTCATTGTAGCAGGGCATGACGACTGATATTTCCGGAATTTTTTTTGTTTTCACTTATACATTATTATATCCTAGAAATGTGTTTTTCTGAGGTATAATGTTTTGATGATTCGGGAAGTATTTGTTGATAGTTTAAAATTTTACTTGATAGCTTCAGGGGTGGTGGTTTTTTTTAGTTTACCCCTATGCCTATATTTTTTTAAAAAGAGACAGACCGGGGATATTTTTTTGTTATATGTTTTTGGTTTTTTGAATTTTTTGTGGTCTTTGTTTGTCTATGCTAGCGTTAATTATTTTTATGATATCCGACAGTTTAGTTTGATATTTTTTTCGTGTGGGTTTGTAGCCTTGGAATTGTATTATATTTTTTGGTTTTTTAAAGATAGAGCGGAGCTAAAGCAGAAAAGTTATTTTAAATTAACGAACGGGTTTTGGTTTGTAATGCTTTGGCTGTTGGGTTTTGGAATTTTTTTCTACTCAATTTCAAACTATTGGGATATTTCCTTGGGGAAATATTTTAATCCCGGTTATGGAATCAATAATGATTTTAATACTTTTTTAAAACCGGTAAAAGCATTTTTTTTGTATGGACAAGATAGTGGTCAACTAATGACGACCTTTTTTAATATTTTAAAAGATACGGGTTATGCAGAAGGCGGTACTTATATTAATGTATTTTTTTCGAGTCTATTTGGTGTTGATCCATATTTTGTTTATCAAAAGGTTTTGTTATTTTTTTATTTAATTAATATTTTTGTGGTTTTTTATTTTGGGAATAAGTTTTTTAAAATAATGTCTATTTTTGCCAGAATAGCTTTGATTTTTATGTCGGTTTTGTCGGTTTTTAATTACTTATCAATGGAAATTATTAACAGTTCTGTGGTAGCTTCTTCATTGGCGATACCTTTTGTGTTGTTTTCGGTGTTGTGGATGATGACATATTTTGAGAAGAAAAAACAGATTGAGAGGGATTTGTTTTTGGGATTGTTGTTTCTTGCTTTGACAGCGATAGTTTTTTTATATAATTTTTATTTTTTGTTTTTCATTATTATCTTTATGGGATTTTCTTTATTGTTTTATGGGGGAAAATGGAAAACTATAAAGAAGGGGTTGATGATGGGAGTGGTCTTTGTTTTTTGTTTATTGTTACCGTTTAATTTTGTAAAGATTTTAAAACATTTAACTGAACAAACAGCTGATAATTCGGATATTAACGTTTTTGTGGGTAAAGCCTTGGGAAACACAATCGGTTTTGTCAATCCGGTAACGGCGTTTTCTTTGTGGTTTTCTAATCCTGATTACCGTTTTTTTGAAGTGACTGTTGATAATTTATGGCTATTTTTTAGTTTGATCAGCCCCTTATTTTTCTTGATAATGGTGAGGAAGATAAGTAGAAAACGAAAAAGAATAATTGTTTTAGCCTTTATTTCTTTTGTTTCATTAATACCATTTACCTACTGGATAACAAAGTCACCTTATCAAAATGTGAAGGCGCTACATGTTTTTTCGGTTGCTTGGCCCTTATTATTGTTTTTAATATTGTCGTCCAGTTTAAATAGTAAGAAATTCTGGTTGAGGGCAATAAGCTTGATTTATATCGTAATATATTCGTATTTTTCTTTTAAGAGTGCGATTTATGCTAATAGCTATATAGGAAAGCCGGTGGTCGAAAGTAACTATGAGTTAATGAAGATAGAACCAGAATTTTGTATAAGCCATGGTAATAAGCTATTTTTGGGACGTGATGAATTGTCGAGTTATTTTTTGTTAAGTTGTGACAAAATTTATTTTTATTATGATCGCTTTGGAAATAACATAGCTTTTTGGGAGATAATAAAATTAAACGAAATGTCCTCTTTAGGTCAGGATTGTAAAAAGGACGATTATAAATTAACAAGAGTTGATTATGAGGGTTATAGCCAAGTGTTGGTAGATAAATGTTTTAAATTCGATAACAAGGATTATGTTTTGGTAAAAGAATATGAGAGTTATGATTGGTACAAAATAAAAAAAGAAACAGAGAAAGAATACGAGATAAAGAAACAAAAGATTTATTGAGTGATAAGGATTTGTTTTATTTTTGGGATGGTTTTTTCAACGGCTAGTTTGACGCCATTTTCGTTCCAATGAGTGTCGGAAGCTAAGTAAAGTAATTGGTTTGAATTAGTAAAGGGTGTATAAAGGTCAACATAGTTTACTTTTGCTTTGTCTAGGCTCTGAAATAGTTGTTGGTAAAACAAGGTTTCGGTTTGATCTCCTGTAAGCTTTTTGTAGATGGTATATTTTGTGGGCATGGGGATGAAAAGGAAATCGATGTTGTAATCCTGTTTTAGTTTTTGCGAAATAATAAGGAGGTTTTCGACAATAGTATCGATTTCTTCTTGATTCGGGGGGTGGAGATTAAAATCGACGCTACCCTGGTAAAAGAGGAATTTTGGTTCAAGGGAGTATTTTGGGGTAAGAGGAGAAATCTTTTTGAAGTAACGAAAATTAGTGGTAGCAATTGCTTGACTTATGCTTCTACCAAAGATGTTTTGTTGGAGAAGATAGTTTAAGGATTTTATTTGTTTTTGAATGGCCTGATTGATGTATGCTGTTTTTTGAGTGGTTGATTTTAGGGGACTAATCCAAATAGTTTTAGGTAGAGATAACCCCTGATTGTTGTTGTTATCAATTAATTGTGCCACAACAGAGTGTTTTCCCGGAGAAAGTTTTCTGGAAACACTGATAGACCAACCACTTTGCGTCCAGTTCTGGTTATTATAATGAGAAGCCACATCAGGCCGCGATAGATTGACTTCGGCGGATCCAAGGATGATATCGTCAACGAGGATGCTTACTTGGGGCAGAGGGGCTCCTATTTGATAATCGGCTGCCCAGCCATGGGCAGAAAGGTTGTAATCGTCGTATTGATAGTTTAAGCCGTCAATGGAGCCGATGGGTGCTTGTTGGTCGGTGTTTTGAGAAACGACAGAGGGAGAAGACGGCGAAGATTGTTTTGTTGTAGACGAAGGAATGTTAATGTTACTAAATCTCAGGGCAATACCCCGGTCTACACTTTCTAAGATTAAAATTCTTTTTTTGGAATCCCGAGTAAATTCAATTTGTTTTAGATATTCGAGAGGGTTAGTTTTTCTCCAAGTTTCACCAGAGCCTTGAATGTTGTAGTTGTGAACTTTTAGTTTGAGGCCATCTTGTAACTGTTGAGCGAAAACCGGAGAACCGATACCAACGTTAAAAAAACTATCACCCATAATTATTAGATCGGCCTCTTTTGCTGATGAGAAGGGAGGCAGGGGATGAAGAGGTGGGAGTTTGATTTTGAAATCTTTTATTTTACTCATTTGATAAAGGTCTCCGTAGGAATTGGTATCGCCAATTAGTTTGGCGGCGATTGTTGGATTGAAGAAGGCAATAACAAAGAGTATTAAAACAAGTGAGATTAGATGTAGAAAAATAGGTTGTTTGTTTGTTTTCACTTTAGAATTTAAAATAAAGGAAATCTTGGGTTTGGGTGGAAGCGAAAAGAAGGGTGCCAGCTAGGACCAAACCATAGAAAAAGCCGAGAATAACCGGTTTAGCTGTTTTTTTAATTTCGAATTTAAAGAAAAGAAAATAAATTATTAAGGCGCTTAATGTGGGTATTTGCAGAGGAGAAAAAATGACGAGATTGGCATAAGAGGTGAAGTCGACCATGTTTTTGATGTAGACAAGGGATTGTTTAAAACCATTGGCGTGGAAAAATATCCAGGAAAAGGTAACAAAATTAAAAGTAAGAAAGATGGAAATGACCTTTGGTATAGCGATTTTGGTTTTGGCAAATATGGTGCTGCTGATGACCAACAGACCGTGTAGTAGTCCCCAGATAATAAAATTCCAACTAGAGCCATGCCAAAGACCAGTAGCTAAAAAGACAATCAGGATATTGAAATATTGCCTGCCAGATCCTTTTCTGTTGCCTCCAAGAGGGATATATAAATAATCTCTAAACCAAGAGGATAGACTGATGTGCCATTTTTGCCAAAATTGTTTGACATTGGTGGCGAGATAGGGATTATCGAAATTTTCTGGGGTATTGAAGCCGAGAATTTTTGCAATGCCGATAGCGATGTCTGAGTAACCGGAAAAATCAAAAAATATCTGAAAAGAGAAAAGATAGGCAGAAAATAATAAGGTTAAACCATGATAATCGGATGGAGAATTAAAGATGGGACTGATGATAAGGCTTATATTGTTGGCAATAACTAGTTTTTTGAATAAACCAAAAAGAATTCTTTGACTGCCTTGAAAAAAGAATGGAGAAGAAAAAAGAACAGGTTTTTTTAAAGATTGATTAAAACTTTCGTATCTTTCGATAGGTCCTGATAAAAATTGTGGGAAAAACAAAATATAGTTTAAAAATTCAAGATAAGAAATTTTTTTGGGAGCATTTTTGTAGCTGTCGACCAAGAGACTAATAGTTTTGAAAGTGAAAAAGGAAATACCCAAGGGTAGAACAAGATTATTAAAGTAATTAGGGATGAGGATGGATGGGTCTAGTTTGTTTAGGTTTGTTAGAAGAAACAAAGAGTATTTGTAGAAGATCAGAAAAGCTAGATTGAAACTAACAGAAACAAGAAGAAGATTTTTGTTTTTTTTGATTTTTATAAAGACGTAGTTTATGAGGGTATAGGGCAGGAGGAGAAGAACTAGATTAATATCGTAAGTGACTAAAAATACTAAACTTGAAAAAAGCAAAGAAATATTTTTTTTATTTTTTGGAAGGATAAAGTAAAGCGAGATACTGATGCATAAAAAAATAAAAAAGAGGGGTGTGGTTATGCCCATAATTAAAAGAATTGGTTGATGACAGGCAGTCTTTGTTTTATCAGATCGGCGATTCTTTGGGGTGAAAAATGATAACCCACTTCTTCTTTGCCTCTTTGACAGATTTTTTTTAATGAGGCGCCATCCATTTGATAAACTTTCGACATTTGAAAGGCAGCGTGTTCTATGTCCGGTTCTGCCCAAAGCGAGTGAGCGGGATATGGACCAATGGGTTTTTTGAGTATATATGGGGTATAGTCTACCGGGAAAGAATTAGAGACTGTTTGGTAGTCAATATTGGCGCTAAAATTGGTGGCAATGACGGGTTTACCAAGTAGATGAGAATTTATAAGCGGTATACCTAAACCTTCGGCGCGATGCAAATTGACGTAACAATCGGACGAATTTAAGAGTGATAAATAGTCTGAGGGATCAAGATATTGGTCGATCAGGTGGATTTGTCCATTTTGCTCTATTTGCGCTTTTAGTTTGGCGAAAATTTGACTGTCTTTTATGTTAGTGGTTTTAATAATTAGCTTAACTCCGTTTTTTCCTTTAAAAGCGCGGTCAAAGGATTTGATTAAACCAAAAGGGTTTTTTCTTTGCCAGATTGAGGCTGAATCGAAAATGTTGAGAAATAAAAAATCGCGATTGTTTGTTTTAATATTGAATCTGCTAAAATTAAATTTTTTTATTAATTTTGGGTTTGGACTGGTGAAGGAAGGAGGGAGGCAAATGACCGGCCTAGAGGATTTAAGAGAAATAGCCTGTTGAACGTAATTGGTGGCGGTCCAGATTTCGTTGACCGGGTTGAAACTGTTGCAATATCTTTCTGGAAATATGTTGGATTCCCAATACCAGTAGGCGATGTTGTACTTGTGTTCCAGATAGTTGTTTCCCAGTTGGGTGCTAATTATGGATTCTATTTGGTCAGCATTGACACAGATAAGATTGACAGAGTGATGGTGTTTTTTGGTAAATCGCTTAAGGTAAGTGTGATCTTGCCTTCTGAGCCATTCTTGTTCGATGTTGTTAAGATTGGTGGGTATTTTTGCTTTGTCGAAAGCCCGGATTAAGCCTCGACAGGATTCTCCCACTCCGCTTTCGGTATCAATATATCCGCTAATGTTACATTTTAGACTATTAAGGGGTGGGGGTGGGTATGAGAGTGATTTGGGGTGACGAGAGGATCGATCGGATTTTGTAAGGTATTTATCGATAAAGAAAAATTTACAGATTAAAAGCAAAAGCCAGAGTTGATAGAAACTGAGGAGACTTATAATAGTTTTGTTGTTTTTTGAATTATATTCTTGACTTTTGATTATTCTGTAAAGAAGGAGGTTTTTAGAAGCAAGTCTTTGATTTAGGTCGTTTAAGTTTTTTTGGAAACCGTGATCATCGGGAGTACGGTGGAGTAGGATTCTGTAGGCGTTAATGACAAAAGAACGATTGTTTTTTGTTTTTTTGAGTGTTTCGAGGGTTAAAATTGTTTTGGGGATGTTCAATTCAAATTTGGGATTAAATTTTTTTTTGAAGAGTTGTGGGGTGGTTTTAGCTTGATTGATTAGGAAAAATTTCGGAGTATTGTAGATCTTTTTGGAGAAGGTTAAACACCAGTTGAGGTAAGTAAGAATGGCTTCTTCTTGATATGGCTGATCTAGGGGGAACTCTCTGCTGATGTCCGGTATGCTTTTGTTTAACAAAAGAAAATAATTTAATATTTTGGTTTTTTTGGAGATTTTTATAAATTGAACTAGTTGGCCAAAAAAAGAATCTGGTGATTTAGTTGAAAATGGTTTTTTGAAATATTGTTTTTCGGTCTCGGTTAGATAGCGGTATATGGTTCTGATTTGTTCTGTAATTTCAACGTTGTTATCGAAAAAGTTATATGGGTAGACATATGATTGGAGGTTTTTTTGGGTGTTTGAAAATTTTTGAAGGATTTTGGCGTAATCATCAAATAGAGTTTTGTACTGGCCAATATGGTCCAAATGAAAGCGATTTTGATGTTTGGAAAGAATTTTTTTTTCGGGTATAAAACCACTAAAATGAAAAAAGGTAATTTTATTTGTTTTTACATAGCCAAGGTATTCGTGAAGATTCCAATAGGCAACGTCATAACCCCTGTCTTTAACAATATAAGTATTTAAAAACGAGGGAGCATAGTCCATCCACTTTTGATCGGTGAACATGAAATTTTTAGTGTCAGAATAGCCGTAATCTTTTAGTTTTTCTCCCCACCAGTTAATATATTTTCTGGTTTTAGCGTTATTTTTAAAGCCGACGAAACCGAGATTGTAGTAACCACAGCCCATGAAATCCCATTCGTTTGGTTTTTTTAGATCATTGGTGGGTTTGGTGCGATGTGGAATTAAGGCACAATCATGAGTATCCAGTATTTTAATGATTTTATCTAATTTTTTGTAAAAGTAGATATCCGGATCAATATAGAATATTTTTTGCGGTTTTTCTTTTTCCATTAGCCAAAGAAAGACAGCGGGTTTAACTGCGGTTGAAAATTCGGTAATGTTGTATTTGAATGCAAGTTTTTTAAGATTTTTGATTGTATCTATCTTATTAATAGCGATAGCTTGGTAGTTTTCTGACTCAATGCAATCATTATCGATAAAAAAGACATAGAATTTGTGACTGGGATGTAATTTGGTGTAGCTTTGGGTTAGAGCTGCAGCTTGAGGATAATAATTTTTTGCGATAATAGTGAAAGTGCAGATTTTTTTGTTTACCATGATTTTGGTTTGCTAATACCGGTGGCAATATTCATAACTTCTTTAGTTTTTAAATCGTTGGTGATTTGGCCATGGGCAACTAAACGAGAGCCGTGAACGCTAGCGGTAACAATTTTATAGCCTGTTTCTTCCAGCATGCCCTTAAGACAGGTTAAATTGGGAGCCCAGTAATTTGATGGGTCGTTATTGAGCGAGTTTTTGGGATAAAATTGCATTAAGGAACTTTTTGTTAGTAGGGGTGAGAGCGAGTTGAGACTGACGAGTTTACCTTCGGGTGTGAGAAAGGCGTTGTCGATACCCTGTGTTTCGACGTATATATCTTTTTTACAGACGGATCGAACGATATTGAGGGCTTTGATTGGATCGGGTAGATGATAAAGTAGGCCAAGAAAAAGAACTATATCGAATTTTCCATATTTTTTGGGGGTAATATTGTAAATATTGTCTTGGTAATAGACGACCCTTTTGCTGTTGAGGACTTTTTTTGCTATGGAAAAACCGGTACTGGTTTGCGGAACATAGTCGAGAGCAACAACAGTGGCGCCACGTTTTTCCATTTCAAAAGCAAAAAATCCGTCTCGGGTGCCAATGTCCAGAATTCTTTTTTGACGACAGTCTTTGGGTAATTTTAGTTGTTTTAAGAATTGTTTTGAATTGTTTACACCAGGAGTGATGATTCCGGGGGCTAACTCGATTTGGTGATACCAATTTTTTACTTCAGCTATTTTCTTTTTTATTTGTTGTGGTTTCATTTTTTTAGATAAAACTTTTTTTAAGCAGATGATTTTATTTTTGAGGTTGATTAATTAGGTTTAGATAAGCTTTGTAAGTTTTATCTAGTTTCTTTTGAGTAAAAAAAAGTAGTTTTCTGGTTTTATCGTATTCTTGTTGGGTTTTGGTAAGTTCTTTTCGAATGAGATTGTATTGTTTTCGGAATTCAAGGTGAAGTCGAGCTTCGTTTTGTTGCTGTTGGTACAATTTTTTGAAAATATAATTTTGATTCATAGATTTTGAGATCAGTCTTAAGTTTTTTTTGATAAAGGAATTTTTTTGATAAGTATTTTTTTTAAGACAAAGCAGGTTGAAATATGTAGACCTTTTAAAAAAATTATCAACACCAATTATGTTGATCCAATTATTTATGGGGGTGTCGATTAAGTATAATTTTTGGGTATTTTCGCCGATAACAAAAAGATTGTAGCCAAGTTTGTCTAATAATTTTAGCAATTGTTGGGGCGAGTGGCCGGCTAAAAGCTGACAAGAAGGGTTAAATTCGATAATTAATGGGCAGTGAAATTTTTTGATAGTGTTTTGACCACCTCTGATGACGGCTAGTTCGTGACCTTCAACATCAATCTTGATTAAGTCGATTGTCAGGTTTTTTACAAGATGGTCGACGGTGGCAGTAATTATTTGTTTTTTTCGGATTGCTTTTGCCTGCGAGTGGGGGGAGAATCCGGAAGAGTCGGAGGCGTTAGTAATAAAAAAGTTTTTAGATTCTTTTTTGGCAGAAACAGCTTGGCAATGGACGGTGTAATTTTTGATGGAGTTGAGTTTGAAATTTTTTTCTAAAACTTGACAGTTTTTTTTAACTGCTTCAATGGCGATGATGTTTGTGCTTGGTTGTTGTTGGTGGACTACTAGAGAAAAAAAACCATAATGAGCGCCAATATCCAAAAAAGTGTTTTTGGGTTTAATTAGATTTCGGATAACTGTAACCGAAAATGGTTCGTATTTATTTTTAAGATAATGCAATCGGTAACGAGGGGTGACGTACATGGGAAGATTGCCTGTTTTGGTCTTGATTTTGAGTAAGGATTTGAGATTATAGTCGTCTTTGAAAATGTTTTTTTTCATTTGAAAATAGATTGGACCAGATTAAGAAGTTGTTGTTTAAAGTTATCATGGTTGTAAAGCTTTAGTATATTTTGTTGTTCTTTTAAAGTGTCAGGGATGTTTGAGGGCTGGGTGATTATCGTAATTAGTTTTTGATGGAAATCGTCAACATTGTTAAAAAGATTTGTGTTGATAAATTCAGAAAAAGCTGTATTTTGGGGAACAAAAAGAATGTTGTTGTTTTGGATGGCTTCAAAACCAACAATGCTCAAACTTTCTTCAACTGATGGATTAATAAAAAAATCAATGGAATTGAAAATGTGATTTTTTTGTGATTGAGGAAAATCATATTTTATTTTTATTATGTTTTTGTGTGTTGACAATTGTTTTTCTACCAGTTTTGAGCTATTGGTTTTGGTTCCAGCTAAAAGAATAGTAAGGCAAAACTGTTTTTTTTGCCAAAAATTTATATATTTGTCTAGGTAGTGTTTAAAAAAGATAAGGTTTTTTCTGGTGGTAATTTGACCGACACAACCAAGGCGAATTTGTTTTTGAGAAATATGTTTTTTTATCCGTTTAGCTTTGGGGTTAATATTTTGGTTTTGTTTTTTGACAGGGCTAAAAGTTAATTGACTTAGTTTTGACGGGAGGATGTAATAGTTTTTGACAAGCTGGCGTTTTTCAAAGTTGGTTAAACAAATTACCTTATCGGCTTGATTAAAAGCTTTTTGAAAAGAGGGGCAGGCATTGTAATAAATAACGTCGTGATAGCAGGGAACCAGGATGAGTTTTTTGTGGTATTTTTTGGCGAAGCAAGAAGCATCGACAAAGCTTTTGGTGGGCATGGCTATACCGATAAGCAGGTCTGAGTTCCGAATGATTTCTATGTTTTTTGTAGAGTATTTTAAATTGGGACCAAAAAAAAGAGGAGAGAATACAGAAAATTTGAAGATAAATTTGTTAAGAAGTTTGTTGCAAAGACGTTGTTGAAATTTTTTGAGTGAGAGCTGGTGGATATTTCTTTGTTGGATGTTGGTAAAATTAGAAAAGTTTTTGTAACTATCTAGACTGAGACCTTTTCCGGTAAAAACATGCACAATATATTTTAAGTCTAATACCTGTTTGATTTGTTCACTTAAGAATTCGGCACCACCCTTAGCTGGTGGATAGCAGTGAATGAAAATGGAAATTAGTCTTTTTGATTTTGTTGGTTTTTTTGATAACGTTGGCATATTTTTTCAGAATTTCCCTGAGCGATAAGATTGGAATGATCAAGATAAATGGTTTTGGGACAAAAATTTTTTATGGCTTCAAGAGAATGAGAAACAAAAATTATGGTTGTTTGGTTTTGTTTAAACTCATTCATTTTTTGATAGCATTTGTTTTGAAAATCTTCGTCTCCAACGGCGAATATTTCATCGATCAAAAGAATGTCTGAATTGACAGAAACGGCAATGGAAAAGCCAAGGCGCAGGTACATTCCAGAAGAATAATGTTTGATAGGTTGATCGATAAACTTTGAGAGACCGGAGAAATCAATAATTTTTTGCATTTTTTGATCGATGGCTTTTTGACCGAGACCGAGTATCGCGGCATTGAGGCGAATATTTTCGCGACCGGTCAGTTCAGGATGAAAGCCAGCACCGAGTTCGATTAAGGGTGAAACCTTACCGGAAACGATGACGGTGCCGGAAGTGGGGGTCATAACGCTGGCAATGAGCTTTAAGATGGTGGATTTGCCAGAACCGTTGGGACCGATGATGCCGACAGTCTCTCCCCTGTTGATAACAAAGCTGATGTTTGAAAGGGCGGTGAAGTTGTTTTTGGTTTGTTGGCCGCGAAAAAGGGCAGGTAGGAATTCTTTGAAGGTTTTTTGAGCCTGAAGAGAGAATTTTTTGGTAACTTTGGTAAAGGTGATGATAGGTTCTATGCTTGTATTTGACATGTTTGTTTTGTATAATTGGTTATCACGATGACTGGATAGGCCTAAGGTTTCGACTGACCGCCGATGCCAGTCTTTTTTTGTTCTAAACTGTTTTTCAACCAGGCTATTTGAATAATAAATTTGGAAAAGGGTTTGAAGAGTCTGGAATAGTGTTTATTGGGAGTAAGAACGCGCAAGAGTTTATTTTTTTGGGCAAGATATTCGACTAGACAGAAAAAGTCACCGTCGCCGGAAACAATTATAGCTTTGCTGTAGTGAGGGTATTTGATCATGGTATGGAGAACCAATTCAGCATCAACATTACCCTTGACGGTACCATCCGGGAGTTCTAGGGTTGGTTTGAGAACGACAAGATAACCAAATTGTTGCAGGGTGGTATATAGTTTTTCGTTGCCGGGTTTGTATCCGATAAAAAGCAGGGCTTCCTGGACATTGTATTTATTTTTTAAATATTGGCGAAATTTTTTCCAGTCTAGGTTCCAGCCTTGGCTTTTTACGCCCAAGTTTAAATTTTGGCTGTCGATGAAAGCGTAAATGGGTTTTTGGGTTTTATTAGACATTGTCGGCGAAGGTTTTTTCTTCTCTTTTAAAATAACGAAGGCCCAAAAGAAGAATTAAAAGGGAAACGAGCAGGGCAACGGCGAGGCTGGAAAATTTGGGAGGAGAACCGGAGAGAATAGATTGACGATAGGCGTTGATGATGACGCTCATAGGATTTAACTGATAAATAAAACGAAATTGAGCCGGAACAATATCAACAGGATAGATAATTGGGGTAAGATACATCCAAAGCATTAAAACAAGGCCCAAGAGGTATTGAATATCGCGATACATCAGATTGGCGGCAGAGAGGATGAGAGAAAGACCGAGGGTGAATATTTGCTGGATTAAAAAGATAGGAATAACCCAAAATGCGTTTAGATTGACAGGAAGGCGGTAGATGATAAGAAAGGCGATAAGAATGGTGCTGGCAAAAAGAAAGTCAATGATTTTGGCGATAATAGTGGCTAAGACCAGAATGGTTCGGGGAAAATATACTTTGGTAATCAGAGAGCTGCTGGCGACCAGAGAATTACTGGCGGAGCTAAGAGAGGAGCTAAAAAGAGTCCAGGGCAAAAGGGCGGTAAAGAGAAAAACAGAATAAGGAATATTGCCGGCGGCGGCGGTAGGAATGCGCATGATGACGGAAAAGGCAAAACTCATGACCAACATTTGTAAAAGTGGATTTAAAATAACCCAAAAGTAGCCTAAAATTGATTGTTTGTAACGGGCCTTAACTTCACGACTAATCATTTGCCAAAGTAGGTTTTTGTGGTGAGATAGGGATTTGATCTCGGCTATAAGCAATAACATAAGTGATTATAGCTTATTTTGGGTTTATAATTTACGGTATGGACAGGAGCTTGAAAATTTGTACTATCGGTGGAGGTTCGGGTATGCCGGTGGTTAACAAGGGTTTGGTTTCCGCCGGTTTTAAAAACATAAAATCGGTGGTGACTACTTTTGATAGTGGTGGAGATACGGGGCGGATTAGAACTGACGAGAGGGGAAAAGTGTTGGCGTTTTCTGATTATTGGCGATCTTTGGTTTCCTTGTGGCCCGACGGAGAACAAAAGAAAATTTGGCAAGAGATATTGATGTTTAGAGACGGGCGGGGGCGAAATTTTGGCAATTTGTTTTTTCAGTTTATGGCCGAAAAAACCGGCAACTTATCTAAGGTTGACGAAATGTTTTCTGATTTGATGTCGACCAAGTTGGCGGGTAAGGTAATTCCTGTATCTTTACGGTCTTCTCAAATTTGTTTTGAAACATTAAGCGGAAAAAAATATATGGGTGAACACAATTTGGATGGTTTAAGAATGTCTAACGATAGGGTGGTTTCTATGTGGCTAGAACCTGAAGTTAGGGCAAATAGTGAAGCAACAAATGCGTTAAACGAGGCCGACGTTATTCTTGTTTGTCCGGGATCTATTTATGGATCAGTGTTGGTAAATTTTTTGCCTAAGGGTATGGCCGAAGCTTTTTTAGAGAGCAAGGCGAGAAAGATTTTGATTGCTAATATAATGGTGTCGGCGAATGAAGGTGATGAGCTTGATCAGGATACTTATGTAGCTTTGTTTTCAAAATATTTAGGCAGAAGAGCGGATTTTGATTTTGTGCTTATGGCTGATTTATCGGTTTTGGATAAAAAGATATTAAAAACAGTGATTAAGTTTTATGAAATGGAACATGCCGGCTTACTGGTTTGCCAGGAAAAATCAAAGGTAAAAACCGTGTTGGCTGATGTGATAGTGGTGGAAAATCAAAATAAAAGATTAAGGCACGATGAAAAAAAATTAGCAGAGTTTTTTGATAGTATGGAGTTTGATAGTTTTTAATAAAACGAGATAGTGGTTCTAGTTGATCGATTGATATACAGCATAAAAACCAGGAGACAGACTTTTCACCTTTTGAAGGATAATTTTTAATGTAGCAGCTAATATTTTGTTTTTTAGACCTAATTGTGCGGTGATTGTGTTTAGGGTTGGAGGGGAGTATAGGAGTTTAATTTGTTTAAAACCAAAATTGGTCATTTTTTGTTTGAGTTTTTTGGGAGTGGTTAGGTTGATGTGTAATTGTTTGTTTTTTTGCAGATCGTTGATTAAGTTTGTCAGTTTTTGTTTACCGGTTAGTATGCTAAAAAGATGAAAGACCCAGGAGATGTATTTTAAATAGAGATTGTTGTCGGTGTGAATGACTATTAGAGGGGCTGATTTGTGGTTCCATTTGGGGATTTGATCTAAGACAGTTTTTATTTCTGAGTCATACAGATGTTCTAGGACGTCAATAAAATAGACTACTTTAATATTTTTAAACTCGGGTAGGTTTTGATTGTTGTGGTTGATGAACCTGATCTTAGGGGTTTGTTTTAATTGAAGATTTAGCTGTTCGAGTTTTTGGCGACAGATATTTATGGCGGGGGCTGAACGATCGATACCGATGACTTGGCAGTGGTATTTTAGATAGAGATAAAAGGAGAGATCACCGGGGCCGCAACCATAGTCGATGATGGTATCTTTGGTTTTTAATTTGAGAAGTCGACCGATTTGTTTGTATTTGGTTTGAAATTGGGATCGGTTAATTTTTTTTGAAAAATCAGGAGAGGAAGAGGATATGCTTGAAAAGTATTGTTGGTTGTAGTGGCGGGAGCTTGTTTGTTTTGATCTTAAGGTTGACATAAGATCAATCGGAGGCCCAGAGTTTGATAAAAATTTTGATTTTGTTTAGGAGGAGCATGGGGTAATTGTAAACTATCCTTTTTTAATTTGCTAGAATGAGAATATGTCTCAAAAGCAAATAAAGAGAAAGAGAAGAAAAGAGATTGTTCGAGATATTTCGTTTGCTCAAAATGATGTGAGGGAGGTTTTAGGACTAAGGCAGATTTTGAAGGAGAATTGGAAGTTTTTGGCGGGGCTATGCTTGGGGGTGTTTTTGCTGTATTTAAATGCTTTAAGCGGTGATTTTGTGTCGGATGATTATGCGGCCATTAGTCAGAATCCATTTGTTTTGGAGGCAAAACACATGTTGGGAAATATAAATTTGACCAATGCCAGTGTTTTTTTTCTAGCCAAGATTTTTGGGGTAAGCAGTCCAATCCCCTATCATTTTTTTAGTATATTTTTATATCTTTTGCTTTGTTTATCGGTATTTATTTTTGTTTACTTATTGTTTGAGACAAAAGTAGCAAAATTAACTTCATTGTTGTTTGCGGTCTTGCCTATTCATGCCGAGACGGTTTCCTGGATTTCTGGAATGGGCTATTTATTCGTGGCTTTGGGGGTAATAGTGTCTTTAAATTTGTTGATATTGTATTTAAAAAAAGGGAATAAAAAATATATATATTGGTTTGTGGCGGCGGCCCTTTTGTCTTTTATGGGAGAAAAGGTGCGGGCGTTGGCAGTGGTGTTTTTGTCGTTTTTATTGTTGTTCTCATACAATAATAAATTTAAGCAGAAACTGCCTTTGGGGAAAATCGTTATGGGGGGATTGGGGTTTTTGTTGATGTTCGGAGTGATTTTTTGGCCGAATATTATGGAAAGAATTAACAGTGTTAACAGTGGCTACAATGGGAGCGGAAACTTGTTTTATGATCCCCTTTTTCAGTATCCGACAGCAGTGGCTAAATATTTGCAGATGTTGCTGATACCGGTGGATTTGACTTTGTATCATACCATGTATATATTTCCGGTTTGGTTAAATTGGTT
>CAZRAZ010000007.1:0-1671 GCA_964598275.1 uncultured Gammaproteobacteria bacterium
AAGATGAGGTAGAAAAAGCGGAAGATAAGGGAATATCTAATGGGGCGGCGATAGTAGTTGATCCACAAAACGGACAGGTGTTGGCGATGGTAGGTTCGAGGGATTATTTTTCGGATAAAACCGATGGCAAATTTAACGTGGTGACTTCCGGTTTGAGACAACCGGGATCGGCAATTAAACCGGTGACCTATTTGACGGCGATTAAAAAAGGCTGGACGGCGGCCAGCATGATAATGGATGTGGAAACGCATTTTCCGGGAGGAGAAGGGCAAAAAGATTATGCGCCCCAAAATTATAACGGTAAATTTAACGGACCGATGTCTTTGAGGCGAGCTTTGGGTAATTCGATTAACGTGCCGGCGGTAAAAATACTTGCCAGGGTAGGGATAAAGAACATGTTGACTCAAGCCTATGATATGGGTTTGACGACCTTGGAACCAACGACTGAAAATATGAGACGTTTTGGTTTGGCAGTAACTTTGGGGGGAGCGGAGGTGACGATGGTTGATATGGCGGCCGGTTATAGCGCTTTTGCCAATGGAGGTAAAAAAACAGAGTTGGTGGGGGTGTTAAAAGTAAAAGATCGGGACGGCAGGGTATTGGAGGAGTATCATCAAGTAGAGGGAAGATTGGTGATGAGCCCGCAGGAGGCATTTATAATTTCGGACATTTTGGCGGATAACTCAGCCAGAAGTTTAACTTTTGGTGAAGTAAACGGTTTGATTATCCCTAATTATCAAGTGGCAGTAAAAACCGGAACGACTAACGATAAGCGGGATAATTGGTGTATCGGTTGGACGCCGAACTTGTTGGTGGCAGCATGGGTGGGAAATAATGATAATAGTCCGATGAAGAGTGTGGCTTCGGGGGTGTCGGGGGCGACTCCGATTTGGCGGCGGATAATGATAGCGGGGGTGGTTGGCAGACCAAAACAAGATTTTCCGATTCCGGAAAAGATAATTAATGTCGAGGTTGATAGTTTGTCGGGCTGGCCAAGTCACGATGGATTTGCCAGCAGAAAAGAATATTTTATTGATGGCACTCAAGCTAGTGGGGAAGATTCGATTCATTTGAAATTAAAAGTTTGTCGGGACAGTAACGGTTTGGCGCCACCGGAGGATGTCAGCGCCGGTAATTATGATGAAAGAGAATACTTTAGATTAAAGGAGGAGGATCCGGTATCCGGCGATGGAGTAAATCGTTGGCAGGAAGCGATTGATGGCTGGATTGCGGGACAGGAAGATAAAGATAAATATTTTCCACCAGAGGATTATTGTCGATCGGGAGGAAGGATAATGGTTGATTTTTCTAGTCCGCGTGATTTAGAAACGGTAGGCAATGAATTTGATGTTAGATTGGAAACGACTTCTTTGATGAGAGTGGTGGAAGCTCGTTTTTGGCTAAACGGAGAGGGAAAACAAAACTGGACAGAAAGACCATTTACAACAAAACTTAAGTTGGAAGATGGTAAATACACATTGAAAGCTAAGGTGAAGGATAAGGATGGTAATGAAGCGGAAAAAGAAATAAAAATTGGGGTAAACATGGCTTGGGATTGGGAGCCTTCCCCTACTCCGACGGTAACACCAAAACCGACGGTGATACCAACGGTGATAGTGCCAACAGCAATGGTGACGGTGGGAGTAACTTTGGCGCCGACAGTGACACCGT